>JAGOXX010000068.1 GCA_018059485.1 Aeromonadaceae bacterium
TGTGGCCGGCGCTGTACTGGGAGGCTCCCTATCCGCCGGAGGGCACGCTGCTCATTCATAACACCCCATCCCACGTCTCCAACGATGCCGACATTGAACAACAGGCGTGGGCCAGCGCCCTCAGCCTGCTCGTTATGAGCATCGACAGCAGAGAACTCGCCGCTTTGCGAGAGAGTTTTCAGGCCCAACTGCCCCGGCATATGGCACAGTATTTTTTCGACAAGTCGCAGGTGAGCGATGCCGACCTTTGCCTATGGACGGGGTGTAGCCGGGGCACGCTGGTCCAGCAACGCCGACGAGCGGTCAGCAACACTCCGGTCGCCAACCCCCTCGCTGATCCGATTGCGCTACTCGACACCGACTGGAGTCCGGACCATGGATGAGAGGCCCCCTCTAGATCAGGAGCGTTACCACAGACGACTGTGTCACCTGTCCCACGTGGTATGCCCAAGGCTTCTACCGCCCCCATTGCGCTTGACCACCTTCGCGATGCTCAAGTGGCTGATGGGAAACATGCCAGATGATTACTGGCACCGTTACGGAGATTTGGAACGCTGGGCTAGCCATCCACGCTATCGGGTGAACCCCAGTGCTCTTAACATAAAAACTCCATTTGAGGCTTGTCACTACCTCAGGCGACAGCAATTACTGACCGAGTGCGGATTCGCCGCTGCGATCAATATCACTTCCCCCTCGGCTTGGTCAGATGACGATCGCGATCACTATCGACGTTACCAGCAACTGGTCATCGTGAGTTGTCTACAGTTACACCTCATCGGTGATCATGACTCCGCCATCGAAAACGCGCTGCGGGAGATCCGTCTGATCGCTACCGAAGCACGGCACACACCGGTGCTGCAAGAACTGCCGGATATGGCGGCTCACCCAGATCTGGCGACACTCATCACGACGCTACGTGCCAACCGCCAACACGCGCTATCGCCGCTCATCGAGCGAGGGCTTGGTTTTCTGTGTGTGGTCATCAACGATGCCTATCGCCTGGCAAAAGGCATCACTCGCTATCGCAGGTCAAAGAAACTGCCCGTCGCCGAGCACTATGTCCAATTGATTCAGCTAGAAAAAACTGATGACACTGACATCGTGATCGAAGAGCTAGTTATGCGACCAGGGCCTAATGGAGAGCCGATCGATGAGCTGCCTTTCGCTCTTGATACCAAGACCGTGCGCATCCACGACCCCAGCTCTCCGCACCGCTCACCATTTTTACGCGCCGAATTGAACAAGCGAGTCACCGAACAGCTGGCAGTGCGTCAGCTGTCGCTTCCGTGTAGCTTCGAGCAGGCCAGTGATTGGGATATCGAGCATCTGGTGAGGGATGCCGTCAACAAAGGGGACCCGACTGGACACTGGCTATTGCTAGCTCTCGTATGCGGCGGTATACCTGGTGGCCTGGCAACAGGCCGGAGTTTACAGGTCATAAAAGGTCAGCTCTGCCTCGTCATTGAACACAAGGTACCAGCAAGTACACTGGATGAGCGGCTACATGCTCTGCTGCCCCCCACCCACTCACGTGTCGTTCTGCCGCTCCCAATGGTGTTACAACATTTGGCTGTCAATGCACCGTCCCCGAGCGAAAAGTTGTTAAAAAAGCACCTTACGCTTATCAACGAACGCCACCAAACCCGGCTAACCCTGGGGCGAGTCACTCGTTATCTGGAGCACTGGTATATCAACCAAGGCTTCGATCTGATGCAGGTGGCGCTCGTCCGTGGTCAGGACTACAAGAAGCGCCCGGCACTGGCGTACAGCAATACCCCCACCGACCAGGTGACCAAGCACCATCGAGCCTATCTACAGTTTTTGTTTAACTTGGCGGGACTGGATGCGGGTCTGCCGCCAGCCCGTAGCATCCCTGCCACGGTTGGCAGTAGTCTGCTCCTGCCGGGCAAGGTGCTGCATAACCTGTTTAACCGGCTGTTAATACCGCCACCGGCCCCCAAGCGTGATGCAGCCCTTGAGGAGGTGGCAAGCTTTCACAATCACTACCTTTGCTACGTGTGGGCACTGCTGACGTTTGTAACTGGTCACCGAGATGTGACTGCTCCACTGGGATCGTTCGCTGACTACAACCCCATCACGCGTACATGGTGGATAAGCGATAAAGAGATCCGTAATGGGCTGGCGGCTCGGACCTTGGTGATCCCTGTCACCGCCGCTCGCCAGGTCGCACTTTACCAAGCCCATTTACATGCCCTGGGTCAACGCTACCGACTTCTGCATCGCGGGCTGGCACAGCGCTGCGATGCCGCACTTGATGGCAGCAAAAATCTGCTGTTTTTCATCCTTCATGACAGTCAGGGTCATCTGCTGCCTCAGGATCCCACACCCAGCAACCTCAATCAGCAACTAGGTAACCGCCTGCCGATCCAGCACAACTGGGCTCGCCACCATCTACGCAGCGTCCTGCTGCGCAGCGAACTGGCACCGTCAGTGATCGATGGCTGGATGGGGCACGAGGAGATCGGCGAGTCGATATTCGGTCGCCACAGCTGCCTGTCCATCCAGACTCTGCAACACGTTGCCGACCTCATTGAAGCACATTTGAATTTTCACCAGATTGAGGCAAGGGCAGGATGGCAAATCCTCTGATCCTATCACCGCGGCGCCGTGAGCTGATGGTACAACTTGGCCGAGATAAGCGTCGACAGGACCGTAAAGATGAGGCCGAAGTGGTGATCACCCAGGCCATCAAGATCTTTCGTCATCATCTGCCAGAGATGTTGGAAGAATCTCCCTGTACTGACCGATTTGAACGGTTGTGGCCAGACATTGATGCCCAACTGCGGCAAGATCTAAAGACCCTGCACGCCTACCGCTTTGCCTACTCGGTTATCTGCCAGAAACTGGAGATGGGGAACCGGCAGGGAATCTGGTGCATTGCGATCCCCCCTCCTTACTTGACTGTGCGACGCCCTCACCCATTTCGCTCCGAGCATTGGCACCAAGCGACTATCACTATGGCCAACGCAGCTCATACTTGGCGCACCACATTGAGTGAACCGACCCAAGACCCCGACCGGTTATTCGCCCGTTTGCTCGTATGCGGAATCCTCTATGGCGGGCTCAATCGCCCCTATTTGTGGCTCGCCATGGGGCGTGCATTGCTCGAAATCCAGCCGCTGTCCGGTAATCATGAACTAACTTGGATCACCCTAACCCTCGAGCCTGGCGAGCTTCCCAGTAACAGCTATTACCGTCATGACGAACACGATGGTAATGCAGAACACAACGAGATACACCAGACAGGTATACGGGCCATCACCCAAGTGAATTACATGCCTGACCCAATCAGCCTCGGTATATTGCGGCAGTTTCTCAAACATCGTCCCGCAACTTGGTGCTCTCCAACCAAACAGGCAGAGTGCCTTGGATTGTTGCAAAAGGAATTGGGAGCAGAGATCAGCCAGCAAGCGCTCTGCAGAGGAGCCATCGGCTTAACCGAACATCAGCTTGGTACTGAACTCCCGCAGGTACTGCTGGAATATGCAGCAGGACGAGCCCCAAGTGCATCCCTTCCTCTCGCATACTGGCACCGGCTGCTCCAACCTCGCCTGTACCCAGCCAACCAGGACACCTATCAGAAATTTAACTCTCTAGAAAGCGTGGCGAAATGGCCAATGGCAAGCACCAGCCAGCCATCGCAAAAACCCTATCTGCTAGATGAATTAAGAGCGATTTTTCGACAAGACCCAGCCGCGCCCAAGGGCCCGAAAACCATCATCACGGAACTCGATGCTCTTGGGAACACGAGTGCCCTTACGCTCAGCGAACAAGTGCTAGTCAGCTGGTTGCTGTCATTGCTTCTGACACGCCGTTTGGCCCCGTCGACTGCTCAGCGCTACCTCGAAAGCATCGGCAAGGAGTGGTTATCGATGACCGCACAACTACCGCTTGCAAGCTACGATGGCATCGATTTTACCGAACTCTATCACAGCATTCTTAACCGCCCACGCAGCCAATATCAGCGTGACTTCATGGCAGGCCGCCTTCAGGACATGCATGTCTTCGCCGTCGAGGCGTTTGATATGGCAGCGCTACCAGAATCACTTGCAACCGGCGAGAAGAAAATCCCCCATGTCAGCGCAGCCATAGTCGATGAGCCCCTCTTTGCCGGTTTGCTGGCACAGGTCGATTGCTTCATCGATACCGACGTTACTCTGCGGATGATGCTTAAATCCTTTCTTATCATGGCCTATCGCACCGGTTTGCGCCCCGGAGAACTCGCCAAGTTGCGGCTAATGGATGTTGAGCCCTCCCCCATCGGGTGGCTTTTTGTCCGCAACAACCGCCACGGTCATAACAAGACCGATGCGGCACTGCGCAAAGTACCACTTTACCCCATGCTCACCGGCAATGAGCGCGATCTCCTCAAACGCTATATTGGCGAGCGACGGATGCAGGCGGATAGCAACAAGGAGTTGCTGTTCCACGCTGCGGGCAATCCCCACGAGCGGGTCAACCTGCAACAGATATCCCTGATGGTCAGGTCTGTACTCTACCAACTCAGTGGCGGCCTTCATTATCGACTCTACCACCTGCGTCACAGCTGTTTTTCTCGGATGCAGTTGCTGCTGCACCACGATCTGGTGTCCTTGCCAGACATTGTCCAGCGAGCCTTGTTGCCCTACCCCGACACACAACGCGAGGAGATTGTCCGCCTGATCGCAGGCCAGCATCGCCTGCGGGATCGCTATATGGCGCTCGCAGTGATGGCTGGGCACAGCAGTCCCGAGATCACACTGAATCACTACCTGCACTTCACCGACCTGTTACTTGGCTGCCACCTAGCATGCAACCAAACCCCGCTCTCCAGGCAAGAGAGCCAATATCTGTTTGGTATATCGACCCACAAGCAACGCACACTAGACTGCGAACAGGAAAAACCAACGCCCCTGACCCCGGCTAAGCTGATGCCCCACCTACTGAAAAGGCTGGGAGCCTATCAGGCAACACCACCGCGCCAAGTGCGGCAAGGCATCAAGGCGAAAACCCTCGCCGATGCAAACCGAGCCAGTCATTACGTGCAGAGTGAAGCCGTCCTCAAGCATCTTGAAAAAGGAAAGGATCGACGGGAGATAGCCAGCCAATTTGGCTTGAGCGAAGAGTTGCTGGCGACTTGGCATGCGAGCGCAATCGAGCTAGGCAATCTGGTGACACAAAAAGCCCGCTCACGGTTGATTCCCCGCAACCGGCAGCGACAACTGCTCCCGGCTGAACTCGGCACAACCGCAGAGAAACATGCACTGGCTGACGTCTTGAAAGTCTGCCAAGCCATGAGAAAGAGACCCAAACAGATGGCCGAGTTCAGGTGGGCCATCCGCTATTGCCTGACCAACTCAAACAGCTCCCATGCCGGGATCAAATTCACCTCTCCAAAAATCTTCCGCCGCTTTATGACCTTTGTCAGCAAGTTATATCCCTGGTCTCAGTGGCGACTTGATCTCCACGTGCCCCAAGATAAACCTGCCAAACGCTGGCACCTTCATCCAGCGCTGGCCGTCGAGCGCAGCACGCTGCGCAAAGTGCAGCAGTTTCCCCAAGGCTATGCCTACTTATACCTAAACCACCCCAAGGAGGAATTATGCCAGGCGGGCCATTCATCACCGATGTTGCGCTATCTGTTTCATCGCTTTGCCATAATCCTATTCAAGGCGACCAGCATCCGCCGCTGGCAAATTGGCGATTCACAAAATCTGCAACGCATCGCAAAACTGGCCGACACCAATCCAATGACGTACGAGGTACTGATGGAGATTGACAGGATGAGCCGTGACATGACGCACTATGAAATGGCGCTATGTGGGTCATTATTCCATGAGGCTCTACAGAGGGCTGATGAGGATGTTTACAGGGATGTCGTAGAGCAACTATATGAAGAAGGCCGTCAACGCGCCGCCGAATGGTCTGTTGCTCAGGATGAACCCCGATGGGATTAGCCAGGCAAGCTCATTTTGGCGCGGCTCTGAAAAGTGGGGGTCATCCCCGCCCATTGGGCCCGCCCCTCTCACGGGCTGAGCTCAAATTCCCTAACCCAATTGGTTTCAGGATCCTGCCCCACTCTTTTCATCGAAATTATTGGGTGTCTGGGTTGTCTGTTTTTTCAGCTTTCTGCCCTCAAGGTAGAGATATCCAGCAGCAAAGGCGATCAGCTCCATGGCTAGAAAGAAGATACTGAGAGTGACGATGCTCGAGCTCATACATGCTCCTTGTTGCATAAATCAAACAGGATAGTCCCTGAACCCCAAGGGATGCTGAAAGTATCCTGCCGATATGTAGTCCCTGCAAGTTGCCCAAGGCGCCGCAAACAGTCGGGCGCTGTGGCCCTCTCGGCACATCCTGCTGTCAACGGCAGTCAGAGCTTCGAGATCTCAGTCCAACCGTTTGTAGACCTGATCGCCATAAGGCGATTTGACAAACCAGTAATAGGCCGGGACCTCGGTGAAAGCCCGTCGCCAGTTGTGTACATCCATAGACAATCGATCACAGATATGAACCATCTGGGCTGGCAGATAGGCCTCCGACTGCCGACCAATTTTGATGGAAAGGCAAGAACTGATGGCCTCAAACAGCTTGGGCGCCTCCTGACTGAGGCGGGCCAGCGGCTCGGCCAGCACCATGAAATTGAACGACTCATGTTGCCCCACGACCCCGTTCCCGCTTGTGTTGTTGTAGAACAGGTGGATCTTGCCGATGTCATGCAGAAGACCGCCGATAAAGGCCACGCTGGTGCTAATCGGGCCGACTTGATGCTGCATGCAGAGCGCCGAGGCGGTGATTGCCACCTCATGACTGTGCTCAAGCAGTCCACCGGTATGGTGATGATGGTACTGGTTGCTCGCCTTGCCGGTGAAGAAGGGCCACATGATGCGATCATCAAGCAGCACGGCGAGGTAGAATCGCCGCAGGGCCGCATCCGGTAAATAAGCGAGCATCCCCCAGATATCCGACAAGATGGCATGTTGTTTGTCTGCCAGCCATGAAAATTGCTGCTCAATGTCGTCACGACGCACCTCAACAGGCAACGGCATGAAGGTCATCAATCGAGGCACTTCCTCGCGATTCATCTCCAGCAGCAACCACTGCCCAGCCGGCACCACATCGGCCAGCAGCTCACCGCTGACATCGACATGGCGACCCCCTTTCAGGAAAGTCAAACGCCACACGCCAGCACTAGGCAAGCCGTGAATCAGCTCGGCCCACACCAGCGTCAAGTTAAACGGGGATGTGAATTTCATACCTCATCCTCCAGATCAAGTTCACCGTCCAGCAGTTGTTCGAAAGCGGCACCATCCCGACCGACCAGATTGGG
>JAGOXX010000069.1 GCA_018059485.1 Aeromonadaceae bacterium
GCCGCTTCCAGCGCATCCAGAACGGTACCGAAGTCGTTTGGCGTGGTGTAGACCTCAACGCTGCCGTCATCATTGCTGATGACATCATCGGCACCGGCTTCCAAAGCAGCATCCATCAGAGCATCTTCATTGACGTTTTCGAAGGTCAGAACGCCCTTCTTGCTGAACAGGTAGGAGACTGAACCATCGGTACCCAGATTGCCGCCACACTTGCTGAAGGCATGACGCACTTCAGAAACGGTACGGTTACGGTTGTCCGTCATACACTCGACCATCACAGCTGAACCAGCCGGACCATACCCTTCATAGATCAGGGTTTCCAGATCCGCACCATCGCCACCACCCGCGCCACGCTGAATCGCCCGGTTGACGGTATCACGAGTCATGTTGTTGGACAGCGCCGCCGCTACCGCCGCACGCAGACGGGGGTTAGCAGCCGGATCGGCATCACCAACTCGAGCAGCCGTGGTGATTTCGCGGATCAGCTTGGTGAAGATTTTGCCCCGCTTGGCATCTTGTGCCGCCTTGCGGTGCTTGATGTTGGCCCATTTACTATGACCTGCCATAGGAAACTCTCCATAAATACAGTTTGTATGGCGCGGCTGCTGGCAATGCAGCCACGCTGAAAATCATCCACGACATCCGCCTCGGCGAAGTCGGTTGTTCGCCCTTGCGCCTTATTCCTTGGCGGCTTCGTCCTTGGTGACCACAGTGGTCTTGATGGCCAGCTCAGCCAACGAGGCCGGGTTGCCAAAACTCGGGGCATCCGTCATCAAGCAAGCGGCAGCCGTGGTCTTCGGGAAGGCAATCACATCACGGATATTGTCGGTTCCGGTCAGCAACATGGTCAGGCGATCCAGACCGAAGGCCAGACCAGCATGGGGTGGAGTACCGAACTTCAGAGCGTCCAGCAAGAAGCCGAATTTCTCTTTTTGATCCTGCTCTTCAATCCCCAGAATACGGAAGACCGCCTGCTGCATGTTGTTGCGGTGAATACGCACAGAACCACCACCCACTTCATAGCCATTGATGACCATGTCATAGGCATTGGCATAAGCAGAGCACGGATCCGCCTCCAACTGCTCGGCACTCATCTCCTTGGGTGCCGTGAACGGATGGTGCATCGCGGTCAAACCGCCCTCACCAGTCTCTTCAAACATCGGGAAGTCGATGACCCACAGCGGCTTCCAGCAGGACTCCACCAGGTTGAGATCGCGACCGACCTTCAGACGCAAGGCACCTATCGCATCACAGACGACCTTGGCCTTGTCGGCACCGAAGAAGAGAATATCGCCATCAGCAGCAGAGGTACGTGCCAGCATCTCGCGAACGATCGCATCGTTCAGGAACTTAGCCACCGGCGATTGAACGCCTTCGATACCCTTAGCCACGTCATTGACCTTCATCCAGGCCAGACCACGCGCGCCGTAGATAGACACGAACTGGGTGTATTCGTCGATCTGCTTACGAGTCAGCTGGGCACCGCCCGGTACACGCAGAGCAGCAACCCGCCCCTTGGCATCATTGGCTGGGCCCGCAAACACCGCAAACTCGATCTCCTTGAGCAGATCGGCCACATCGACCAGCTCCATCGGGTTGCGCAGATCCGGCTTATCGGAGCCGTAACGACGCATGGCCTCATCGAAGGTCATGATCGGGAACTGACCCAGATCATCCCCAGCCACTTCCAACCACAGGCCACGGATCAGCTCTTCCATGACAGCTCGCACCTGCTCGGCACTCATGAAGGAGGTTTCAACATCGATCTGGGTAAATTCAGGCTGACGGTCGGCGCGCAAATCTTCATCACGGAAGCATTTGACGATCTGATAGTAACGATCGAAGCCAGACATCATCAGCAGTTGCTTGAACAGCTGCGGTGACTGCGGCAGGGCGTAGAACTTGCCCTTGTGGACCCGGCTTGGCACCAGGTAGTCACGAGCCCCTTCCGGCGTCGCCTTGGTCAGCATCGGCGTTTCGATGTCGAGGAAGCCATGGGTGTCCATGAAGCGACGGACAAAGCTGGTGATGCGCGCCCGGGTCTTCAGGGATTGCGCCATCTCGGGGCGACGCAGGTCCAGATAGCGATACTTCAGGCGTTGCTCTTCGGTATTGGTCTGGTTGAAGTCCAGCGGCAGCGGCTCGGAGCGGTTGATGATCACCAACTCGTGGGCAAAGATTTCGATGGCGCCGGTGGCCATATCCGGATTGATCTGGGACTCAGGTCGACCACGGACCAGACCGGTGATCTGAATACAGAACTCGTTGCGCAACTCGGAAGCCAGGGTATAGGCCTCGGGGCGATCCGGATCGAAGAAAACCTGTACGATCCCTTCGCGATCACGCATGTCGATGAAGATCAAGCCGCCGAGGTCACGACGACGGTGAACCCAACCACACAGAGTGACTTGCTGATCCACATGGCTGGCATTTACCTGTCCGCAATAGATGGTACGCATGTACTGTTCCTTTGAAATTATGTTATTTGCTGGCCGGACAACCCTGACAGCCGCCTCCAGCCTCACACGAGGTCACATAGTGCTGCTGACCCACGCGAAAATCTTTTGCACACCCGCCCAGCCCTTTCAACCGGATGCCGGGGATGGAAAGAACCTTGCCCAGTGCAGGGGCCTGACAAGCCGGACAATCGGTCAACGGCGCATCCGACAGTTTCTGTAATTTGGCCAGTTGGTGGCCACACTGCTCACATTGATATTCGTAGATAGGCATAGGGCTAGAAACGAATGACGTCTGCAATCAGGAGAAAAAGGCTGGCTATTATAGGGTAAATATTCGGCCGTGATAACACCTGCCCCTGGTTGAGCGAGCAAATGGTCGACTCGACGCGGCATCTGTCACAATTCGCACGGATTTCTGCTACTATGCGCCCACTTTGCGAGCGGCCGCCGCTCGAGTCCCCCACCACAATTTCGCATCGGGTTACTCCTACCATGCAAAAGAAAGATCAACTCTTCGCCGCGCCCATCGCTCAGCTCGGTGATTTCTGTTTCGATGAACAGGTCGCGGATGTATTCCCCGACATGATTCAGCGCTCCGTTCCCGGTTATTCCAACATACTCTCGGCCATCGGTATGATGACCGAGCGGTTCGCCCAGCCCGGCAGCACACTCTACGATCTTGGCTGCTCGCTCGGTGCTGCGACCCTGATGATGCGTCGTCATCTCCCCTTTGATGATTGCCGCATCATAGGCATCGACAACTCCCCCGCCATGGTCGAGCGCTGCCGCAACCACCTGAGCGCCTTCAAATCGACGACTCCCGTCGACATCCGCGAAGGTGACGTCTGTGAGGCCGTCATTGAAGATGCCTCCGTGGTGGTGCTGAATTTCACCCTGCAGTTCATCGATCCGGAGCAACGCCTACCCCTGCTCAAGCGCATCTATCAGGGGCTCAGGCCCGGCGGCTTGTTGATCCTGAGTGAAAAATTCAAGTTTGATGACAGTGCAGTCAGCGACCTCATCATCGATCTGCATCTGGATTTCAAGCGCGCCAATGGTTACAGCGAGCTGGAGATCAGCCAAAAGCGTACCCTGCTGGAAAATGTCCTGCGGGCCGATACGGTAGCCAGCCACAAGGCGCGTCTGGCTGAAGCCGGGTTTGCCCACGCGGATCTCTGGTTCCAGTGTTTCAACTTCGGCTCCTTGGTTGCCATCAAGCAAGCCGCCATCACGCAAGGAGAGCCGGCATGATTGATTTTGCCACCTTCTACCAACGACTGGCCAAAGATCGCCTGAGCCAGTGGCTGACGGTGCTACCAGCCCAGCTGCACGCCTGGCAAAACTCCCAGCTCCATGGCGACCTGCCCCGTTGGCAGCGGGTGTTGGCCAAGTTCGATGGATTACAGGCTCACTACCGCGATCTCAAGCAGTCGGTCACCCTAGGCCTACCAGATGAGCTACCAGAAGGTGAGCGCACCCGCCTGGAAAACCTGCTGCAACACCTGCACCCCTGGCGCAAAGGGCCTTATCACCTGTTTGGCATCCATATCGATACCGAATGGCGCTCCGACTGGAAGTGGGATCGGGTGCTACCGCACATCGCGTCGCTCAAAGGACGCCATGTACTGGATGTTGGGTGTGGCAGTGGTTACCACATGTGGCGCATGCTCGGTGAAGAGGCCGAACTGGTGGTTGGCATCGATCCTTCCGCTCTGTTCCTCTGTCAGTTTACGGCCATCAAACAACTGGCGGGTAATCCTGACTCGATTCACTTTCTGCCGCTCGGAATCGAAGAGCTGCCGAAGCTCGAAGGGTTTGACACCGTCTTTTCCATGGGGGTGCTCTACCATCGCCGTTCCCCCATCGACCACCTGTTTCAGCTGCGGGATCAGCTCAGAGATGGTGGTGAGCTGGTGTTGGAGACGCTGATCATTGATGGCGGTCCCAACGAGGTGCTAGTGCCCGGTGATCGCTATGCCCAGATGCGTAATGTCTGGTTCATTCCCTCGGCGGCAGCCCTGGTCGGCTGGCTGGAAAAATGTGGCTTCGAAAACGTCCGAATTGTTGACCAATCTTTGACCACAACGGACGAACAACGCAGAACATCATGGATGAGGAACGATTCTCTGGCTGAATTCCTTGACCCCATCGACTCAACCCTTACTATTGAGGGGCATCCGGCACCAAAACGAGCCGTATTGATTGCATCTCGTCGTGCAGAAGGCTAGTCCTGCCTTCCCCAGCTGAGATACACTTATGACAATTTGTTTAACCCTTACAGACGACGTCTATGACAACTAAAACTCTCACCTGCAGTGCACTCTTTCCCCTGCTCATCCTCTCCAGTGCCGTCATGGCCGAGGTCACACCGGAACAACTGAAGAACGAGCTGACAGGCAGTGAAAGCCGGATACAGCAGACCGTAATCCAGGGCAATCAGAAATTGCTGGATCATGGTTATCAAATGGACACGGAACTCAAACTGCTGCAAGCGCAACAAGAGAAAGCCCGCCAAGCCATTCAAGAGGTCAAGGGACTGCAGCAACAACTCTCCCGCCAGATGCAACAGGTAGCACGTAACAACATGGCCACAGATGACAGCAAGGCTTGCCCGATTGTCGAACCGGGCCTCACCACCCAGGACGGAAAGCTGATCCTCGGTGAATCAGAATGGGTTTACGTCGAAGAGGCCAATGGCGCCTTCCAAAGCCGGGTTGATACCGGGGCAGCCACCTCTTCCATCAGCGCGACCGATATCACGGTATTCGAGCGTGAGGGTAAGCGTTGGGTCAAGTTCAAGATGCCGCTCGATAACGGCAAGAGCCTGGATATCGAAGCGCCGTTCGTCCGTTACGTCAAAATCAAACAAGCCTCGGCCGATGGTTCTGATCGTCGCCCCGTGGTTCGTCTGACCATGCAGCTGGGCTCTCTGACCGAAAAAGCTGAATTCAGTCTCAAGGATCGCTCCGACATGGACTTCTCCTTGCTGCTGGGTCGTGAGTTCATCAAGGACGTAGCCGTAGTCGACGTGGCGCGCGAATTTGTGCAACCCAAGCCGGATGTCGCTCTGCTGATCTCTTCCAAGAAGGCCGCTGCTGCCGCAGCCGCAGCTGCTGCCGCGGAGAAAAAACAGGCCGCCAGCAAGAAAGCGGCGCCCAAGAAGAGCAACACCAAGAAAACCAGCACAGAGCCAAAGCAAGAGCCAAAGAAAAAGGTGGTTAAGACCGCCACAGAGGTGAACACGTCAGAACCGGCAGCAACCTCAGCTGCCGCCAAGACGGATGACACCAAAGAAGCCACCCCGAGCAAGGACAAGCAGTAAATCATGGTCTCTCGCCGCCCCTTTTATATCGTCGTTGCGCTGCTGTTTATCATCGGCATCAGCTTGATGATCTACCGCCACGTCGCCTTTGACGTGCCTTGGTTACCTGGTGAATACCGCCAAATCTGGTCGGTTGAAGCCAAGGTCGAATTTGATGCAGCCGATCAGCCCGTGATCGCCTCCCTGGCGCTGCCAGGAAGCCAGCCCGGCTTTACACTGGTTGATGAATCCGCGGCGAGCCCAGGTTATGGCCTGTCGTTTGTCGACCGTAATGGCATTACCCGAGCCGAATGGTCGATCCGCAACGCTCATGGACATCAGGAACTCTACTATCGTGCCGATATGATGAGCGATCCCTACTCCAAAGCGATCCCGAGTGAAGTTCCCTCCATCGAAAAGCAGATCGAAAAAGAGCCGATAGCCACGGCGATGACCCAGATCCTGGATCGCGCCAAAGAGCGTTCTGCCGATGCTTTCACCCTGACCCGTGAAATCATGAAGGAGTTCGACAACCAGGAGCAAAATGCCCAGTTGCTACGCAACCACAAGGGGCGAGCCCACCTGATCGTCGACATGCTGAATCAGGCGGATATTCCGGCTCGAGTGGTCCGCGCCTTGAAGCTCGAAGATGGTCGCCGTCGGCAACAGCTGATCGACTATGTGCAGGTATTCGAGGATGACAAGTATGATCTGTTCGATCCTCAGACGGGTCTGCAAGGTCGCCCGGAGCATCTGATGCTGTGGGAATACAACTCACAACCTCTGCTGGATGTCACTGGCGGTAGTAACTCCCGGGTTACCTACTCTGTGGTGCAAAAGCAGGTCGCTGTTGCCAAGGCCTTGAGTGCCAAGTTCGAGCATACCAACATGCTCAACTTCTCCATCGACACCCTGCCAGTGGAAGAACAGGCGCTCTTCAAAGGCATACTGCTGCTACCTATCGGCGTCTTGGTCGTGGTGTTCCTGCGTGTCTTGGTGGGGCTGAAAACTTCCGGTACCTTCATGCCGGTGTTGATCGCCGTTGCCTTCATCCAGACCAATCTGGTGGTTGGTCTGCTGGGCTTCCTGTCGATTGTCGGTGTGGGGCTGGTGATCCGCTCTTACCTGTCGCGGCTCAACCTCTTGCTGGTCGCTCGAATATCCACGGTGATCATCACGGTTATCGCCATCATAGCCCTGTTGTCGGTACTGACTTATAAGCTTGGCCTGACCGAAGGCATGCGCATCACCTTCTTCCCGATGATCATTCTCTCCTGGACCATTGAACGTATGTCCATTCTCTGGGAAGAAGAGGGTCCGAAGGAGGTCGTCAAGCAAGGTGGTGGCTCTCTGTTGGTCGCCGTGATCGCCTATCTGGCCATGGACAACAGCCTGATCCAGCATCTGACCTTCAACTACCTCGGTCTGCAGCTGGTCATCATGGCCACAGTCCTGCTGATGGGCAACTACACAGGCTATCGCCTCTCTGAACTGAAGCGATTCAAACCTCTGGCCGATGAGTTGAAGAAGTAATATGTGG
>JAGOXX010000070.1:0-2748 GCA_018059485.1 Aeromonadaceae bacterium
GCTTGACGCAGCAGTTCGGTGAAATACTGGAATTTGTGGTACGGGTAGTAGAGCAAAATATCTTGCTGGGCAATGGCCTGGAACAGCGTCAGATGGCGGTCGAATTCGCGGCAATTGAGCGCCGAGAGTTTAGGATTTTCCAGATAACTGCGTCCGACATTCGGAAAGCCGATGAAGTCTTTGAAGTTGTGGTAACGGCCACCGGGCATGATGGAGTCATAAAAACTCATCTTCAGCTTGGCGGTCAGGAAGGTGACCATGCTCTGCGGGGTCTCTCGGTCGTAGGCAAAGCGCACCGGCATGGCTTTGAGTCGCTGTTTGAGACCTTCACTCATGTTGTCGAGCACGCTGCGGTTGAGCTGGGCCGAGAGATCATATTCGGCATCCCGGGTCATCTTGACCGAGTAGGCGGCGATCTCGTCATAGTCAAAGAAGCCGCGGAAGATGTCATCCAGACAGAAGCGGATGACGTTATCCAGGATGATGAGCGCCTTGCGACGGACGTTGGATGGATCCGCTGGCATAGGTACAAAACGGGGCAGATCGTCGGTTGGGACTTCAATCAAGGCGTATTGTACCAGATGACCATTCTTCTTCATCTTGACGGCCAGATAGGTGTACTGGTCTTTCAAGAAGGCGATGGGGTCACTGTCTTCCGTCAGCAGGATCGGGCTGATGTGGCGCAGCACCTTGTCTTTGAAGTACTTCTTGATCCAGGCCTGATGATTAGCCGATATCTGGTTTTCGTTGATGAGGAAGATGTTGTGACGAGCCAGCGAGATCATCAGTTCGCGGTAGGTGGTGTCGAAGGTTTCCCCCAACAATTTAACCTTGTCCTGAATGGCATGCAGCAGATCTTCGGCTTCTGGATCGCCACCATGCTCTTTGTGGATCAGCACGCGGCGCTTTACATCGGCGACCCGTACCTTGAAGAATTCATCCTGGTTATTGGAGAAGATGCCCAAGAATCGAACCCGTTCGATCAGAGGAACACTCTTGTCCATGGCCTCTTGTAATACCCGCTCGTTGAAAGAGAGCCAGCTGAGCTCTTTTTCAATCCATAGATTGTCACTACTCATCGATATCCTCTGAATCATGTTGCTGGGGCCAGGGCGTGCTGCAGCCAGGTATGGCGTGCCGTGACCTCCTTATATGTCAATAACATGACATATTTATGGCGCCAGTGCCAAATCCCGCCACCGTGAATCGCGACACGCTCACGCCCCGGGCGTGGTGGCTGACTATCTAGCGTGAAATTGCTGATATTTTGCGCTGAGTGAGAGGCCATCGTTGCCATGAATGCTCCGGCATGGCGAGCTAGAATAGCTGGAGCGTAGAAGCCGCTCCCGAAGTGGAGTCGGCCCCCTGTGGCCACTGGCCGGGTATTTAGCCCATTGGTGGTCGCTGTAACAAAACTGTCATATGTTCGACATACAATCCGCAGCATACCTAGAACCAGTCGAGGTTTTTGATGTCAACTGCAACCGTCAATGTGACTATGTCCGGTAGTCGCAAGCGACGAATCAAGGACAAGTTAGCCAGCGTCAGTGTCACCGCCGGGGGTATCCTGGTTCTGGTGGCTTTGTTGCTGATTTTTTTCTACCTGCTCTATGTGGTCAAACCGATCTTTGAATCGGCGACCATCACGGGTAAAGCCGAATTTAGTCTGCCGGTTGAGGGTAAGACTGCCCTGCTCGGCGTCGATGATCAGAACCAGATCGGTTACCGGTTCAGTCGTGAGGGTCATATCGACTTCTTCTCGCTGGATAGCCGTTCAGGCTCCGAGGTAGGCAAGCTGATCAAGCACCTGCGCCTTGATGGCCAGGTGACCAGCGTTACCACCACCTCTTTAGGAAAACGGCAGGTTGTTTACGGATTGGCCGATGGTACCGCACGTGTGGTGCTGCCTGATTTTGTTGTGACCTATCCCAATGACAAGCGGATGACGGATGCTGTGCTGAAGTATCCCCTGGGTCAGGAGCCAATCGTGCTGGACGAGCAGGGGCGGGCGATCGTCAGCCTGGCCTATGAGGCAACGAGCAACCTGGCGGTGTTTGCCGCGGCTACCGCCGATGGTGACACACTGCTGACGGCTCGTGTCGGTGAAGAGAATTTTCTCTCCGGTGAAGTCGAGTGGGTGACCGAGCGCTATTCGCTGCCCAAGCTGCCGGGTACCGTCGATCAGATATTGCTGACACCGGATCTGCGTTATCTGTTAGCCCGTTCGGGGAATCTGCTGTCGATTTTCGATATTCGCGACCTGCACAATATCCGTTTGAGCTCTGCTATCCAGATCAATGCCAAGGGGGGCAATGTTACCCAGTTGGCCTTGCTCAGCGGCGCTTCATCGCTGATGGTGGCGAACGATAATGGCATCATCTCCCAGTGGTTTGAGGTGCTGCGCGATGGTCGTCGTGAGTTTACTCACATTCGCGAGTTCGAAGCGAGCGGCCCGGTACGTGAGCTGGCGGTTGAGCACAGCCGTAAAGGGTTCATGGCGCTTTCAGCCGATAACCATGTCGA
This sequence comes from Aeromonadaceae bacterium, assembly GCA_018059485.1. Lineage (GTDB taxonomy): Bacteria > Pseudomonadota > Gammaproteobacteria > Enterobacterales > Aeromonadaceae > Pseudaeromonas. The sequence goes on from JAGOXX010000070.1 coordinate 2,524, forward strand.
CCTGTTCCATGCAACCGGCCAGAGTCGTCTGCTCTCTGAGGTCATTGGGCAAGGGCGTATCGATACTCTGGTGCTTTCGCCGCGCAATAATAGCCTGCTGGTGGAGAGTGGCGACCGTTTCCAATTCTTCCACGTCAAGAATGAACATCCCGAGGTGACCTGGTCGGCACTGTGGCAGAAGGTCTGGTATGAAGGCTATCCGGAGCCTCAGTATGTTTGGCAATC
>JAGOXX010000070.1:2848-7286 GCA_018059485.1 Aeromonadaceae bacterium
TTCCAAGGGTTACGGACGCTGGCGGCCAATATTGCGGTTGAAATGCCGGAGTCGGAAGTGGGCAGTTCACACTACCGCGTGTTGTTCCTGGCCGCATTTGTCCTGTTCGTATTCACCTTTATCTTCAACAGCGTGGCGGAGTTTGTGCGTCAGCGTCTGCGTGAAAAATACAGCTCGATGTAATGGGCCTCAAGGAATCAAACGACAATGAACAAATGGTTTAAATCGGGCACTCCTTGGATCTGGATGACAGGTGGTGCCGTCAGTTTGAGTCTGATTGCTGTGGTTGGCTTGTTGGTGCTGATTGGCTGGCGTGGTCTGGTCTACTTCTGGCCCCACACCATCTACCAGTGGGAGATCAACGATAACGGCCAGACTCACCAACTGATTGGCGAGCTGCATGACAGCGAACTGGTACCGACGGCTCGTTTGCGGGCCACTGGGCTCAAGCTCGAGGGCGAAGAGCGCGAGGTGCTGGAGCGTTACCTGGTCAAGACGGGGAACCGTGAGTTTGTACCGCTGGATTTCCGTTGGGTACTGGAAACTGACATCATCTCCCGTTCGACGCCGACTGAGCTCGTCGTCCTGGAGCGTACCACCAATGGTAACTTCTATGGTTATCTGCAGCAGGTGTTGGAGTCGGGCAAGGTAGTCGATGGGGATCTGCATGAGCAGTTACAGGCTCGCATTGCCCGAGTTGCGGAGATCAACAAGCAGATCAATGGACTGCAGAAGTCTGAGATTGGCAGCATCAACTATCAATTGGAGAAGCTGCGTCTCAAGGAGCGGCGCCTGGAGCTGGATCATGAGTTGACGGCTGAAGCCCAGCAGCAGATTGCCAGTGAACGTCAGTCCCTGAATGAACAGTATCATGTGCTGGAGAAGGAGCTGTTTGCACTGCGCGAGCAGACGACCCGTGACAGTCTGGTCGTCAAGGACATGCGCGGTCAGAACGTGACGATGCCGTTGTCCAACGTGCTGGATGTCAACTGGCCGAACGACATGACGCTGCTGTCCAAGATCGGCTTCTGGTTCCACCAGATCGGCAAGTTTGTTTCGGACGATCCGCGCGAAGCCAACACCGAAGGCGGTGTATTCCCGGCTATCTTCGGTACCGTGTTCATGGTGCTGCTGATGACAGTGATCGTAACTCCGCTCGGGGTGGTGGCGGCAGTTTACCTGCATGAATATGCGGGTAAAAATGCACTGACCAAGTTCATTCGCATCGCGGTAATCAATCTGGCGGGTGTGCCCTCGATCGTCTACGGCGTATTTGGTCTGGGTTTCTTCGTCTACGTGCTGGGGGGCTCCATCGACAAGCTGTTCTATGCGGAGGCCTTACCGAGTCCGACATTCGGCTCACCCGGCGTCATCTGGGCGGCTATTACCCTAGCCATCTTGACCCTGCCGGTCGTGATCGTCTCTACCGAAGAGGGGTTGTCGCGAATTCCGAGTGCGGTTCGTCATGGCTCACTGGCGCTTGGCGCCACCAAGGCGGAGACCCTGTGGCGTATCGTGCTGCCGATGGCGAGCCCGGCGATCATGACGGGTCTCATCCTGGCGATTGCCCGAGCGGCAGGCGAGGTTGCCCCCTTGATGCTGGTTGGTGCCGTCAAGTTGGCACCGACGCTGCCGATGGATGGTAACTTCCCATATTTGCATGTTGAACGTAAGTTCATGCACCTGGGCTTCCATATCTTCGACGTGGGCTTCCAGAGTCCGAACGTCGAGGCGGCACGACCGCTGGTGTATGCAACTTCGTTCCTGCTGGTAACCGTGATTGTCGGGTTGAACCTGACCGCTATCAGCATTCGTAACCATTTGCGTGAAAAATATCGCGCGCTGGATAACTAAGCCCAGCCTTTTCCCGAATTTGAGGTAAACGATGATTAACGTGACCCCGACCATGAGCCAGAATGAATCCCTTGATCTGGTCAATCTGCCGACGGAAAAGACGGCACTGGAGATCCAGCACCTGGATCTGTTCTATGGCAGCAAACAGGCACTGTTTGATGTCAACATGAAGATCCCCAAGGGGCAGGTAACGGCCTTCATCGGCCCGTCCGGCTGTGGTAAGTCGACTTTGCTGCGCTGTATCAACCGGATGAACGATTTGGTTGAGATCTGCCATATCAAGGGGGCTATTACCCTGCAGGGGCAGAATATTTACGACAAGAGTGTCGATGTGGCTGCCTTGCGCCGTCGGGTTGGCATGGTATTCCAGCGCCCCAATCCGTTCCCGAAGTCAATTTACGAGAACGTCGTCTATGGCTTGCGTCTGCAGGGCATCAACGACCGACGTCTGCTCGATGCGGCGGTTGAGCGCTCGCTGCGTGGTGCCGCCTTGTGGGAGGAGGTCAAGGACCGTCTGCACGAGAATGCGTTTGGTCTCTCTGGTGGTCAGCAACAGCGTCTGGTGATTGCCCGAGCCATTGCCATCGAGCCTGAGGTCTTGCTACTCGATGAGCCGACCTCGGCGCTGGATCCCATCTCGACCCTGACCATCGAGGAGCTGATCAACGAGCTCAAGAGCAAGTACACAGTGGTGATCGTCACTCACAACATGCAGCAGGCGGCGCGGGTCTCGGATCAGACGGCCTTCATGTATATGGGCGAGCTCATCGAGTACTCTGATACCAACACCATCTTCACCAAGCCGAAGATGAAGAAGACTGAAGATTACATCACAGGCCGCTACGGCTAGTTGAACTGCATCCCGAGGATATGACGATGGATAATATGAATCTGAACAAACACATCTCCGGTCAGTTCAATACTGAACTGGAGGCTGTGCGTAACAACGTGTTGGCGATGGGGGGCTTGGTCGAGCAGCAGCTCGCGGATGCTCTGGTCGCCATTCATGACCAAGATATGGAGTTGGCACGACGCATTGTCGAAACCGATCTGAAGGTCAACAGCATGGAGATCAGCATTGACGAGGAGTGCACTCGCATCATCGCCAAGCGTCAGCCGACGGCCTCCGACCTGCGTTTGATTCTGATGATCTCCAAGGCGGTGACCGATCTGGAGCGCATGGGGGATGTGGCTGATAAGCTGGCGCGCATGGTGATCAACAACACCAGCCGTTCTCACCCACCGCTGGTTTCGCTCGAGAGCATGGGGCGTCAGGCCATCAAGATGCTGCACGATGCTCTGGATGCGTTCGCGCGCATGGATGTTGAGGCTGCTATTCAGCTCTACCACGATGATGACAAGATTGATCGGCAGTATGAGTCCATCATTCGTGAGCTGATGACCTACATGATGGAAGATCCGCGTACCATACCTCAGGTGCTCGAGGTACTGTGGGCTGCCCGTTCGTTGGAGCGCATCGGCGATCGTTGTCAGCACATCAGCGACTACATCATCTACTGCGTCAAGGGTAAGGATGTGCGGCATACCAAGATATCTGATGTGGATTCGCTGTAGTTCTACTAGGGGCGAGCGGCGAGCGTTCTGCTCTCCTGCGGTGGTTTCGGCCTGGAGTGTCTGATCATCAGTCTGGTTCCTGCTAGGCTTGGGGTAATGAACCCCTAGTGAAGGAGTGAAACATGAAATTGCTGCTCGGTGTGCTCTTGATTGTGCTGTCCGTCCCGACGCTGGCGGCGATCACCATCGACTCCAACGGTATTCGCATCAATACCGATGATCGCAAGCAGGTCGATGAGTGGAAGCAGAAACATCGTCAGGATTGCAGTTCCCTGAAGATTGGTGATACGACGATTCGCAGTGATGGTTGCCAGAGCAAAAAGGGTAAGTCCAAAGAAAATCGCAGCGTCCACGGTGATAACAACCCTGGAAAGGGACACGACAAAAAGGAGTAGCCGGCTCGCTTAGCCAGGCTACTAGCCCTGCTGCATGCACAATCAACCCGGTAATTTACCGGGTTGATTCATTTTGGCTTTTGAATCCGAAAGTGGATGATTTCATTGTGAATACTTTTTCGGTGAGTTGGGAAGTCGGCAAGACACAGAAGCAGAGCGCTGTTAGTATTGCTGCCAAACCGCTGATGTATATGGATGAAATCATCCCAGGAGCAGGTAGTGAACCTAGTTTTTGATCTCGGCAATGTGCTGGTGCGATGGGATCCGATCGCCATAGTGCGTTCGGTCATTGATGGCCCGGGGGCCGTTCGCCTGGCCGAGCATCTGTTTGCCCATCCAGATTGGGTGAGCGTCGATCGCGGCACCTTGACACTCGAACAGGCCGCAGAGCACGCCATTGAACGTACGGATGTTGACGATGTCATTATTCATGCCGCGTTTGCCGCCGTGGCACCATCGTTGCAGCCGATTCCCCAAAGTGTCGCCCTGCTGGATCGCTTGATCGCGCAAGGACATACGCTCTATGCGCTCTCCAACATGGGACATGTCAGCGCCGATTATTTGCAGCGTCAGGCCAGTTTCTGGCCCAAGTTCAAGGATGTATTGATTTCGGC
>JAGOXX010000071.1 GCA_018059485.1 Aeromonadaceae bacterium
ACCGAGGGGGTAATTTGCCGCTGCAGATAGACGAAACGACGGCGGGGATCGGCGATGCGTGAGGTCAACTCCTTGACATCCAGCCCCAGCACCTCGGCCAACGCCTGCCAGGCTCGCGTGTTATCGAGACTACCGCTCTCATGCACAACTTTGGGATCTGCCCACACCGCCTGAACCGGGACCGAAACTGCCAACTGCTCACCATTGCGATCGGTGACCATACCACGACCGCTCTCATCGGCTGTGGTCCGCAGCGAACGCAGATCCCCCTCCAGACGCAGACGATCCGGATCGACGATCTGGATCCAGCCGGTACGAGCGACCAGACCGACGAATCCGAGCAGGATAAAGGCAACCACAGTCATAAACCGCCATTGCGGCATGCTGTGATCTGGCTTTTTGGCTTTACGTTTCACACTCATGGCTGGTTGATGATCTTTTCCTTCAGCGGCGACGGACGCGCCATTTGCAACTTGCTCTTGGCGATGTCACTCACGCGGGAGTGCTCCGCCAGAGCATTTTGCTCCAATAACAGGTGACGCCATTCGATATCCAGCTTGTCCCGCTCATCCTGCTGTTGATTCAGGGTGATGGTCAGCAGTCGCGTCTCATTGGTCACCACGATCGTGGTCATGGCCGAGCCTATGATGGCCAGCGCCAGGATCACTTGAAATTTGTGTCGTCCCAGATCCCGCAGGATCTCCAGGGCCAGATTGATACGGGTATCCATCAGCTACTCCGGCAACCGCTCCGCCACCCGCAACACGGCACTACGGGAACGTGGATTGGCGTCAATCTCGGCATCGCTCGGCTTCATCGCCTTACCTATGCTCTTCATCGTCCGTCCCACGGCCAACTGGGCTTCCGTCAATGGCAAGCCGCGCGGCACCTCGGGACCCTTTTCCTGTTTACGAATGAACTGCTTGACCAGACGATCCTCGAGGGAGTGAAAGCTGATAATGGCCAGGCGTCCTGCCGGGGCCAGGACGGTCAGGGCTCCCTCCATGGCACGCTCCACCTCTTCCAGCTCGGAATTGATATAGATACGGATGGCCTGGAAGCTACGAGTAGCCGGATGCTTGTTCTTCTCTTTCGTGGGGATCAGGCGAGCGATTAGCTCGGCCAGTTGCCGGGTGCGCGTAAAAGGTTTCTCGACCCGATCATGAACAATGGCGCGACCAATCTTCTTGGCAAAACGCTCCTCCCCAAACTCCTTAAGTACCCAAGCGATATCATCTGCTTCCGCCTTGGCTAACCACTCGGAGGCACTGATACCGGAGGTCGGATCCATCCGCATATCGAGCGGACCATCTTTTTGAAAACTGAAGCCGCGCTCGGCATCATCCAGCTGCGGCGACGAAACGCCCAGATCCAGCAACAGGCCATCGACCTGCCCGGCCAGATCACGCTCGCGCAGGTAGTCAGCCAGCCCGGAGAAGGCGCCGGGAATCATCTCGAAACGCGGGTCGTCAATCGTCTGTGCCTCGGCGATCGCCAACGGATCCCGATCGATCGCCAATAGGCGGCCGTTTGGCCCCAGTCGCGACAAAATAAGGCGCGAATGGCCACCGCGACCGAAGGTGCCATCGACATAAATACCGTCCGGCTTGATCGCCAGAGCGTCGACCGCCTCCTGCAACATGACGGTCACATGGCTAAAAGTCTGTTCCATGGTTACAGTGAAAAATCCCGTAAATTGTCTGATTGTGACCAGTCGGCCGTTGGTAAGGAGTCCAAATCTGCCCCCACCTGAGCCAACCAGCCCGCTTCACTCCAGATCTCGAACTTATTCAATTGACCGACCAGCATCACTTGCTTGTCCAGGCGGGCGTGCTGGCGCAACGGTGATGGCAACAGGATACGGCCATTACCATCCAGCTCACAGTCGCTGGCATACCCGAGCAACAAACGTTGCAGCTGCCGCTCCAAAGGATTCATGTTCGAGAGAGTCTTGAGTTTTTTTTCAATCTCCTCCCATTCCGGCAACGGATAGAGGAGCAGACAGGGATGACTAATATCGATGGTGCAAACCAGCTGATTTTCGCATTCGTCACGCAGCCACTCGCGATATCGGGTTGGCAGAGCCAAACGACCTTTGGTATCGAGAGTGATGGCGTGAGCCCCGCGTAGCATAAGATGCCTTCCTGCTGATCTACTTTTTTCCACAATAAACCACTTTTCCCCACGCAAGAGTGTAAGGATGGCCCCCATGCTTTGCAAGGGAGCAAATGGCTGCAAGCCGCGATATTACTGGTGTTCAGCAGGGTGAATGACCAAAAGCCGCTTATTTTTCAGGTAAATGGCCCATCAAAGCCAATACCGGGAAATGGGAGATGCCTCACTAATTGCGTAATTCCTCCCTGCCTTTTCATGGAACTCGGCAGTGGAAGTGGAAACGCCAGGACAAACCAACGCCCCAAACACCCCAAAAACAGATGAAAAAGGCCCAGAATACACGTCGGTATTCTGGGCCTTTGAAGAGGGGGAGTCGGCCGGTAAGCCGGGTTCTGTGCCGCTTGCGCGGTAGCAGTCATTCCTCTAGGCCAGCAATCGCTCACTGGCTCAAGCAACCTACCCGCCCCCAACGCGGGCCGCGCCAATGGGGGCCTATTTGGTCTTGCTCCGGGTGGAGTTTACCGTGCCACGAACTGTTACCAGTCGCGCGGTGCGCTCTTACCGCACCCTTTCACCCTTACCTGATCCCTTACGGGCCATCGGCGGTTTGCTCTCTGTTGCACTAGTCGTAGGCTCACGCCTCCCAGGCGTTACCTGGCACCCTGCCCTATGGAGCCCGGACTTTCCTCTCCCCTGTCTGTCTACCCGAAGGTACAACGACAAGGCAGCGACTGCCTTGGCCAACTCCGGCGCGGATTATAGGGGTTAAGCCCCGTCAGAGCAAACAGAAGCCTGCTCCAGCCCCAATTTATAGAGTGCGTTCTTCTTCAGGCCATGGATCTCGGCGGTCAGAGCCGCCGCCCGCTTCAAGGGCAACTCCTTCTGCAGCAGGGCCAGAGTTCGCAACGCCTCCGACGGAATCGCCTCTGGATCGGGTTTTGCTCCGGCCACCATCAGCACTATTTCGCCACGACAACGATTCGTATCGGCAGCCAGCCATTCGGCCATCGCCGGAGCTGGCAACGACTGGAAACTCTCGAAGGTCTTGGTCAGCTCACGCGCAACAACCAACTGCCGCTCGCCATACAAACGGGCAATCGCCTGGACCGAATCCAGCAGCCGCCGAGGGGATTCATAAAAAATCAGGGTGCGCGTTTCATCCATCAGCTCAGTCAAGCGATCATCCCGGGCCTTTTCCTTGGCAGGCAAAAAGCCTTCGAAGGTGAAACGGTCCGTGGGTAAGCCGGAGGCACTCAGAGCCGTGATGGCCGCACAGGGTCCCGGCAATGGAATCACAGGCACACCAGCCTCACGACAACGAGTGACCAGGTGGTATCCCGGATCACTGATCAGTGGCGTCCCGGCATCGGAAATCAAGGCGACCGATTGTCCCTGCTGGACCCTGGCAATTAATGCATCCGCGCGTTGTTGTTCATTGTGATCGTGCAACGCAAGCAGATTAGCTTTAATCTGCAGATGGTTGAGCAACACCGAGGAGTGGCGAGTATCTTCTGCCGCTACCACATCCACCATGGCCAGCACATCAATGGCCCGTTGGGTGATGTCAGCCAAATTACCAATCGGGGTCGGTACTATGTAAAGAGAGGGGGGCGATTGCATGGCTTCTCCTCGCCGAACAATTGTGTCGGAAAAATGGCCCGATTACACTATGTCGCACACCACATTGCGGTCGGGGAATAATTTTGCATCGGTTCAATAAGCCATTTAGCGTATCACAGTTCCTGTCTCTGGTTCTGCTCAGCCTGTTGTTGAGCGCCTGTGCCAGTACTCCAGACTCCTCTGACAGCGCCAAGGCCGAGCCGCCTTCAGCGTTTTCACGGCTTGATAAGAAGCCGGATTGGTATCTGCAACAGCTCGCGCAAGCGGATGCGACCTATCGATTTACATGGGAAACCCTGGCTGCTCGCAGCCTGATCGCCTCGGGCGATCTGCAGCAAGCCACCGCTATTTCCCAGCAGTTGGCCAAAGAGGCATTCACGCCACTCCAAAAGGACCAGCAGCGCCTGGTTCAGGCCCTGTTGCTCGAACGCCAGAACGAGGGAGAGGCCGCTCTTGGCCTGTTGGCCAAGATTGACAAGCGCCCTCTCTCGTCTGAGGCCACCGCAACCTACTACGGCGTACAAGCCCGCCTGCTCAGTAAGAGTGATGCCCCCCTGAGCGCCCTGACAGCATATGTCGCCTTGGAGGATTATCTGCCTGCAGGTGAACGAGCAGCCAACCATACAGCGATCTGGGCTCTGCTCACGGCACAGCCGACAGAACAGCTGAGTAAAGCCGTTGAACAACCAGCCCCGGACGTCCGTAGCGGTTGGCTGGAACTGGCAATCCTGCAGCAAACTCAGGGGAAGAATCCGCAGCAATTTGCTGCACAGTATGCCAAGTGGCAGCAACAGTATCCGGATCACCCAGCCAACGAGCTGTTTAAACAGATCGCTCCCGAACAGCCGACCAGTGACCAAGGGGCCGCCGTCACCAACGGCATGCCCAAACGAGTAGCCATCATGATTCCCCTCTCTGGCAACCTAGCGGCCCAGGGTGATGCACTGCGTAACGGTATACTGACCGCGTATAAAGAAACCGGTCTGCAGGGCGATCTGCGCTTCTATGACAGCGCCAGTCAGCCGATTGCGACCCTGTATCAACAAGCACAGCAAGAAGGGGCAGAACTCATCATAGGCCCGCTGCTCAAGGATCAGGTTGATGCCTTAGTTGCGCTGAACCCAACCATGCCTCTGCTTGCGCTCAATGAAACAGACCGCAAGAGCAGCTCCCCATCCATTTTCTATTTCTCTCTCTCTCCGGCAGCCGACGCTTCCGACGCCGCGCGACAGATGCATCAGGATGGCCGCCGCCTGCCACTGCTGATCGTGCCTCAGGGAGCCCAAGGTCAACGTGTTCAGGATGGTTTTACCAGCCAGTGGCGACAACAAAATGGCGGTGAACCGCTGGTTGCACGCTTCACCGACCGCCAGAGCCTGCAGGCCATACTACGCCAGGCGATGGGCGTTGATGCCAGCCAACGACGGATTGAGTCTGTGCAAAAGAGCATTGGGCAGAAGGTATTTGCCCAGCCGTTCAATCGGCAGGACGTCGATGCTATCTACCTCTACGCCTCGCCACTTGAAGCCGGCATCATCAAATCCTTCATTGATATCTCACAAAGCCCATTCGCCCCGGCGCCACGCTACTATCTGAGTGCCAAGGGAAATCCAGGGTTCAACAACCCAGGTGTTGCGCAAAACGTACAAGGGATGCGGTTGGGGGATATGCCCTGGATGGTTGATACCAGCGTGCCACTGCGTGACAAGGTTCAAACCCTATGGCCCCAAGCCAATAACGACCTATTGCGCTTCTTTGCCATGGGCTATGACGCGATGAACCTGGTGCCGCACCTGGCAGAACTCAGCGCCTCTCCAGAGCAACAGCTAAATGGCCTAACCGGTACTCTGAGCATTGATGAGCAGGGGACAGTCCATCGCCAGCTCCACTGGCGCACGCTCGAAAAACCAAGTGAACCGGCCAATGCGACTCCCAATACTCCCGCGCCTACGGCTCAACAGCCCTAAAGGGCAACACTATGAAGATCTGGCCCTGCGCTTTCTACAAGCGCAGGGTTTAGCTTTAATGGCACGAAATTATCGCTGCCGCAGTGGTGAGATAGACCTCATTATGCGCGATGACCAATACCTGGTCTTTGTCGAGGTACGGTATCGTGCGTCAACGAGTCATGGGGGAGCCGCGGCTTCCGTGACCCGAGAAAAACAGCAAAAACTACAGAGAACCGCACTGAATTTCCTGCATACTCAGCGCATTAACGAGGCAGGACAAGCGTGCCGTTTCGATGTAATCGCCTTCGATGGCAATGAAGAATGTCAGTGGTACAAGAATGCCATTCAGGGGACTTAGAGTTGGATCGAATCAAAGAAAATTTTACCGAGAGTATTCAAACAAAAATTGCGGCCGCCGAGGCGCTGTCGAACGATATTCAGACCGCAGCCCAGATGCTCACCATCTGCCTGCTCAACGGCAACAAGATACTAGCCTGTGGCAATGGGCCTGCCGCCGCGTTGAGTCAGTTGTTCGTCAGCCAACTCGTTCACCGCTTCGAAACGGAACGACCATCACTGCCAGCCTTGGCATTGTCTGCTGATAGTTGCCTGCTCAGTGGCGTGGCCGCCGAAAATGGCTTCGCGGACGTCTATGCCAAGCAGATCCGGGCTCTCGGCCAGCAGGGCGACATCATGTTGGTACTGGCAGGTAATGGGCGGGAAAAGGCACTGCTCAAAGCGGCTGAAGCAGCCTTGAGCCGGGATATGACCATAATCGCATTGACGGGAGACGATGGCGGCGAAATGGCGGGGCTCCTCGGCCCCAGCGATGTCGAAATACGGGTACCCTCTGCAAATATGGCCCGAATTCTCGAAGTCAATTTGCTCTGCCTGCACTGCCTATGCGACCTTATCGACCGAACCCTGTTTCCACAATGACGTGAATGGAGAGACCAGATGAAACATCGACTGCTACTGATTGGCATCGCCAGCCTTGCCCTGTTGCAAGGATGCGCTGGCGTTTTCATTGCCGGGGCAGCCACCACTGCATCCGTCGCCAATGATCGGAGAACCGTCGGCTCCGTGCTGGATGACCAGAGCATCGAACTAAAAGCAGCCAATGCCATCGCTTCAAGAAAAGATATGGATAAGGCCAGCCGCATCAGCGCAACCAGCGTCAACGGCAAAGTCCTGCTCGTCGGACAAACTCCTTATAGCCAATACAGCCGGGATGCCGAAAAGCTTGTGGCCAAAATTAGCGGAGTTCGCCAGGTCTATAACGAGTTACGGATCCGTAAACCCATCGGATTCGGAGATCAGAGCAATGACTCCTGGATCACCTCCAAGATCAAATCCACCATGCTGACCACCGAGGGCATCGACAGCACCCATTTCAAGGTCGTCACTGAGAACGGAGAAGTTTTCCTGATGGGGCTGGTCACTCGGTCTGAAGCCGACAAGGCTGTCGATCTGGCTCGCCACGTTTCAGGCGTGAAAAAGGTCATCAAGGTATTTGAATACGTGCAAGGCGGCACGGGAAGCAGTTC
>JAGOXX010000072.1:0-3060 GCA_018059485.1 Aeromonadaceae bacterium
GCCAAGCAGTTGGGTGTCCAAGTGCTAGCGGAGAACAGACAACGTTTAAGCCTGGATGATCACCCCCAGTGGGACCATCTGATCGGCTCCGTGCTGAACCATGCCTCCTATGGTGGTTGGGTCATTCGCGATCTGGATGTGTTACTCACGCCCGGGGTCGGCGAGGCTCGGCTGCGGCAGTTGACTCGGCTGCGTCATGGCCAGGGGCAGGTGATTCGTCTTAGCCATAAGGCGTTCCGCGTCATGGGGCCGCTGCACCTGAAGGTGGCCAATCAGCGCCAGCTGCTCTCGGAAGCCGAGTGGCAGAAATTCGCCAACGAGGTCCGCACCCTGCGCCGCATGGGGGTGACCGCCATCTCCACGGATCTCTGGTGGGGGTTAATTGAGGGGCGGCAAGCGGGCCAGTTTGACTGGAGCTATTACGATCGCCTGGTGGCCCTGCTGGCTCAGCACGACATGCAATGGGTGCCCATCCTCTCGTTCCACCAAGCGGGTGGCAACGTCAACGATGACTTCATGCAGACCATTCCGCTCTGGTTGTGGGGCAAGCTGCTGGAGGCTCACCCTGAGCTGGCGTCGGTGCGAGATCTGCAATATGTCAGTGAAACCGGTGATGCCTCGATGGAGTACGTGTCGCTGTGGGCTGATGACTATGTGATGCCCTATTACCAGCGTTTCATCGCCGCCTTTCGTGATCACTATGCCCCCAGAGCCGGCATGCTTGCCGAGATCAACGTCAGTCTGGGGCCGGCCGGTGAGTTGCGCTATCCCAGCTATAACTCCCATGACTGGGGGAATTACCCGAATCGGGGCACTCTGCAGTGCTACAGTCCTCTGGCTGAACAGGACTGGCGCCGTTATCTCAAATCGCGATTTGCCTCGATCCAGGCCCTCAACTACGCCTTCGGCACGCGCCACACGCAGTTTGAGGCGATCCCGATGCCGGTAGCTGACCATTTGTTTGAGAACAAGGAGTACGTCTACTCGGCGTGGGCTCGTGAATTCTTGACCTGGTACCATGGCGCTCTGGTGGCTCACGGACGCCGCATCCTGGAGATGACGCTGGCACTGTTCGAAGATGAAATCTGGCGTTCGATCCCGATCGGCATCAAGGTACCTGGGATTCACTGGGAAATCAGTGATCCAAGTGCGCCGCGGGTGGCCGAGATCACTGCGGGCCTCATCAAACCTCATCCCACCCTGGGGCCGCAGAACCAACGGGAATATGTGCAATTGTTGGAGCAATTGGTTCCGGCTGAACACAGATCGCGAGTTGCGTTGCACTTCACCTGTCTGGAGATGATCAACAAAGACTATGAGGGCTATTCACGGGCGGCCGATCTGGTCGGTTGGTTCGCCGATGCGGCGCACGAATTGGGCATAGCCCTGATGGGCGAGAATGCTCTGGCGGGCGAACTGTATGGCGAACAGGGTTGGAAGCAGATTGCCTCGGCCCTGCATCGCTCACCGGGCTTTGGTGGTATCACCTTCCTGCGGATGCAGAACTTCTTTGATGAAGACAAGACGCCGCGAGAACGACTGCAATGGCTGATTAACCAATTCCAGTAACCTGGTTTTGAACAAGACGGTCGCGATGCGACCGTTTTTTTTACATATTCACCATCGCATTTATTTCGTTAAATAGGCTTCGGTAAACCAGCCATGAACACTGGCGCAGCCCGTTCATGGCCGTCAGTGAAAAGACCGCTCAGATCACCTGATACTGGATCTGGTCAATACCATAAGCGCTGAGCAGGGCTTGTGTTGCAGACAGATGCGAGATCTGGCCTTGCTGACTTTCGACCAGAGCCACGGATTGGATGTTGTCCGGAGCGTAGCCAGCCATACGCAGCATGATCAGCGCCGACTGTAGGGGGGGGAGGCTTGGGTTAAATGCGGCGTTTTCAGCATAGCGGCCAGAAAAAATGTGACCGTCCTGGGTTTGCAGAGCTACACCCGCGTAGCTGTGGCTATAGGGGGCGTAACTGTGACAGGCGGCTTCGGCGGCGGCTTGCAGCAGCTCATCAGTAAACTCAGAGGTTAACGCGTGCTGTTGGGGTTGCAGCAGGGAATCCAGCACACCGAGATCCCGGGGGCCGAAGGCGGCCGGTAACAGCTGAGCCAACGAGTGTTCACTGTTTGGCAGATAGATGCGCAGAGTTTGGGCCGAGGTTGTCTCATTCATAAACTGGCGGCAATGACCGCAGGGCGAGGCATTGATGGTCATGGCCAGAAGGCCGGTCTCGTTATGGAGCCAGGCATGGTTGATGGCGCATTGCTCGGCGTGGATCGTCTGATTCAAGCTCTGGCGAGCAAACTCCATGTTGGCACCGAGATAAAAGGCTCCTGATACCCCCCAGGCTATCGCTCCGACATGAAATTTCGAGACGCTTGCGTAAGAGAATGCGGCCGCCACGGGTAGTAACGCCAGCGTGAGTTGTTGGGGTGACAGGCCGCTAACCTCTTGCAATCTCAGCATCAATTCCGGAGGCAAGATGGCTAGGCTGTGTCGTTGTTGCCAGTTGCACAGCTCGGTTTGTAATGATGCGGGAAGTTGGTCGATGGCATGAGCAAGTGCAGTTTGCATAAGAGGACTCCTGATTGATCCGGGCTCATTTTAGGAAGCGCTCAGGGCCATGTTTTGCCACTCGGCGCACACTTTAGTGCGAGGCAAAAATGCAAACGTTTCTCTGTAACTAGAGCGTGGTTGTGATCACACTAACCGAGCAAGGCGTGATACAGGGCGAAGAGTATGGGTGCCAGTATCGCGGTTAGCAGACCACAGGCGACCAATGCCAACGAGGCAAATGCCCCCTGACTGGTCCCGCGCTCGGCAGCAGCCGCGGTTCCCACAGCATGAGAACAGGCCCCCATGGCCAGTCCTTGCGCCTGAGGATCGGTCACGCCGAACAGTTTGAGAAGCGGAAAGCCGATAACGGCACCGAGGATGCCGACCAGCACAACGATGGCGGCGGCGATTGCGGCTATGCCTCCCAGGCTGGTACTGACACTCATGGCCAGTGGCGTGGTGATCGAGCGCGTGGCGATGGAGCTGACAAT
>JAGOXX010000072.1:3160-7216 GCA_018059485.1 Aeromonadaceae bacterium
CAGGCAAGCCAGGATGATCAAAAAACTGCTCAGATAGCTAGCCAGCTGTTTCAGAATTTGGCGTTTGGACATCGGCAGGAGAACCTAAAATCACGAATGGATCACACTTTACCACGTTATGGCAATTTCGGCAGTGCAGGCACTCGTTTTCTGTCGTCATGACTGCATGGCAATAGTGTGATGACAAACGGTTGTCTGCCCTCCGAGGGGCGATAGGTTGCAGGTGAATCGCTAGAATGAGAAAGGGCGAGTCACTGTATCGGCTCGCCCTTACTGTTTACCGCTGCCCTTGAGGCAGTGTATAGCTTGGTACATGAATTAACTCTACTTACCATCGACCGCCGGTATGGCGATCGTTTGCTGCTACCTAATGAAGAACCCGAAACTAAGTAGCAATTTAACTATAGTTCAGTTTTCATCCTGTAAAGTGACAGCTTGAAAAAAGTTTTGAATTATTGAGCCATAAACCATGGGAGCTTTGGATGACAAGCATGAATACACAACAGCAGTGGTTTCAAGCGCTGACACAGTACCAACCAGCAACAGGTTTACTGGCAACCGCATGTCGGCAGCATTCGCAAATTCAGATCCGACTGGACAACATCACGGGCCACGCAGTCACATTGAAGGAGTGGTTGCTGTTTGACGGTGTGGTTGCGAACCCAGAAACGCCAATCTACGGCGAGGGATTCCAGATGCTGGCCCAGAGTGCCGGGGTTTGGGGTCAGCCTCTGGCCATAGGTCGTTGCCCGGATGCCTCGGTTTACCGCATTACCGCCGACGAGGGCTACCATACGGTTCACAACCTGCTGCTTTACCGGGTCGAGGAACAGTGGGTTCTGCTGGGATTTGCCAGTTGTCAGCGCTTTGGCGGCGAGTTCCGACTCTATCCGGACGGACGTTTGCAAATCCTGATGCAAACGGAAGGCTTGTCGATGGCTGCAGGAAGCCATTGGTTCAGTGAATCTCTAGTTGTGCTGGTTGGCGCTGACCGGAATGTGTTGCTATCCGAGTTTGCCGAGCTTATTCAATCACATCACGCGCCTCAGCCCCAACAACCGCGAGTGACGGGCTGGTGTTCCTGGTATCACTATTACGCCGAGGTCACAGACGCCGATATCACCGAGAATTTGCAGCAGATGCAAACTCGGCAGCCAAAACTGCAATTTGTTCAGATTGATGATGGCTATCAGGCAGCGATGGGGGATTGGTTATCTGCGTCCCCGCGTTTCCCGGGTGGACTCAGGCCTCTACTGAACGAAATTACGGAGGCGGGTCGTGAGCCAGCTCTGTGGGTTGCCCCCTTTATTGCAGAAACCGAGTCGGAAATTTTCCGCAGCCACCCCGAGTGGTTTGTCAAAGATGAGCATGGCGCACCGTTACCCGCCGAGCGGGTGACCTATGGTGGTTGGCGCTGCACCCCCTGGTATATGCTGGACGGCACACATCCGGAGGTTCAACAGCATCTGCGCCAACTCTTCGTACATCTGCGGCATGAACTGGGTATTCGCTATTTCAAGCTGGATGCCAACTTCTGGGGAGCTGTCCATGGTGGCCACTTTTACGATAAGCAGGCGACGCGCGTTGAAGCTTATCGACGTGGTATGCAAGCCATAGGGCAAGGCGTCGGTGAGGGGGCTTTCTTGCTGGGATGCAACGCACCAATATGGCCTTCATTAGGTCTTATCCATGGTATGCGGGTTGCGGATGATATTGAGCGCAGCGGTCATCGCATTCGGCAGATTGCCCGTGAAGTATTCTCTCGTGCCTGGCAAGCGGATCGATTGTGGCAACTGGATCCGGACTGCCTCTGTCTACTGGACATTCCAGGCCAGAGTGCCACGGATGCTGAATATAGCTTCCATGCGGCTTCCCTGGTTGCCAGTGGTGGTATGTTGCTGCTGGGTGATCGGCTAGCCAATCTGCGGCACCATGAAGAACAAGTCGTGGCTGGTTTATTGAAACTCGCCGAGGCGAATGCCCCCGCCGCCCGATTTGTGGATGATGACTATCAGTGCGGTGTGATCCCCTGGCAGCGGGGCGAATTGTGTTGCTATTTCAATTGGAACTCGGCTCCGCTCTCGATTGAGTTACCTTTGGGTAGTCGCGATTTTTGGAGTGATGAGCCGCTGCCGGCAGGAGCCCATAGCTTGGCTGGGTATGCCGGTTTGGTGACCTGGCATCCTCTTGCTGACTAGCTGTGCTCGGTACCGCAATGAAAAAGGCCTGCAATCGCAGGCCTTTTTATTCGCTAGTTCGTAATCAGGACTAGCTGTTGGTTAACGCTTCGTTGTGCACGCCCATGACAGCGCGGCCTGACGGATCGGCCATCAGCTTGAACTGTTCATCCCACTCCAGAGCCTTTGGTGTTGAACAGGCTACTGACTTACCGTAGGGAACGCACAGAGCTGCAGATTCCAGCGGGAAATGCTCTTCGAAGATGGCGCGATAGAAGTAGGCTTCCTTGGTCAACGGGGTGTTGATCGGGAAACGGAACGCCGCAGCTTCAAATAGCTGATCGCTCACTTCCTTATCGACATGAACCTTCAGGCTATCGATCCAGGAGTAGCCGACGCCATCGGAGAACTGTTCCTTCTGGCGCCATGCCACTTCCTTCGGCAGATAATGCTCGAAGGCTTCGCGCAGCAGATGTTTTTCAATCTTACCGTTGCCACACATCTTGTCTTTGGGGTTGACGCGCATCGCAACGTCCATGAACTCCTTGTCCAGGAACGGAACTCGACCCTCGACACCCCAGGCTGCCATCGACTTGTTGGCGCGCAGACAGTCGTACATGTGCAGTTGCGAGAGCTTGCGGACAGTCTCTTCGTGGAACTCCTTGGCATCGGGAGCCTTGTGGAAGTAGAGATAGCCACCAAACAGCTCATCAGAGCCTTCGCCAGAGAGAACCATCTTGATACCCATGGCCTTGATGAAACGAGCCATCAGATACATGGGAGTCGACGCACGGATCGTGGTGACGTCGTATGTTTCCAAATGGTAAATCACATCACGCAGGGCATCGAGACCCTCTTGTACCGTGAAGGTGATCTCGTGATGGATGGTGCCAAGATGGTCCGCTACCTTCTGTGCCGCGGACAAATCGGGTGAGCCCTTGAGGCCGACAGCGAAGGAGTGCAACTGAGGCCACCAGGCTTCAGATTTACCATCATCCTCGACGCGACGGGCCGCATACTGCTTGGTCACAGCAGAGATGATGGAGGAGTCCAGACCGCCGGAGAGCAACACGCCATAAGGCACGTCACACATCAGCTGACGCTTGACGGCATCTTCCAACGCATCGCGCAGTGCCAACTTGTCGGTGACATTGTCTTTGACGTTGTCGTACTCCATCCAGTCACGTTGGTAGTAACGAGTCAGCTCGCCGTCCTTGCTCCACAGGTAGTGCCCTGGCGGGAACTCTTGCACGCTCTTGCAGACTGGCGTCAACGCCTTCATTTCCGAGGCTACGTAGAAGTTACCGCGCTCGTCATAACCCATGTAGAGCGGAATAATACCCATATGGTCACGACCAATCAGGTATGAATCTTCAACTGCGTCATAGAGAATGAAGGCAAAAATGCCGTTGATCTCATCCAGAAAGGCCGGGCCCTTCTCTTTGTATTTGGCCAGAATGACTTCGCAATCAGATCCGGTCTGGAATTGGAAATCGACTGTCAGAGCCTTTTCCAATTCTTTGTGATTATAAATTTCGCCATTAACGGCCAGGACGTGGGTTCGGTCTGGGTTATAGAGCGGTTGCGCACCATTACCCGGATCCACGATGGAAAGCCGTTCGTGAACCAGAATTGCTTTGTCGGTGCTGTAAATACCGGACCAATCAGGGCCGCGGTGGCGCAGACGCTTGGACATCTCCAGTGCGGTCTTGCGCAAGGCAACCGCATCAGACTTGATATCCAAAATACCAAAGATAGAACACATGCTTCCTTTATCCTCGAATAGTAGGGCCCCACGTTGGCCCACTTGTCCTTTTCATTCCTCACCCGCCAATCTGCCAGAGGGCGCCAACCCTCTGCAAGCAGAAATGTCAGTTTC
>JAGOXX010000073.1 GCA_018059485.1 Aeromonadaceae bacterium
ATCGCCATTGCCGACCGGGGCGGAACGGACCATGCGGCATCCATCCGCCAATCGTAATGGCGCAAGGTCGCGAACCAATATCAGACACCCGTGGGTTCGCGAGCTACGCTCGACTCCTACAACAGCCACCCACATGCAATTCATCCACCTGTAGGAGCGACTGAAGGTCGCGAACCTCGGCATCGGCACGAGCCACGGCGGCTAGGCCGCCTAGAAGCGGCCCTGGTAGCTGAGGCGGACAGCCCCCTGGCTATCCCGTTGCCCCAGGAAGTTGATCCCCTGGGCAAAGGCGGGTGGCAGGGCGGGCTCCGGCATCAGCTTGCCCTGAAAGCTATAGTTACCTCGGAAGTCGATCTCGCCCTCACCGCTGAGCGCCAGCTGGGAGGAGGCCTGCTTGAGGGACGCCGTCACCTTGCCCTGCTTGCAGCCGAGATCGGCCTTGGCGGTATCGAGCAACAGGGCCCCCATCGGGCTCTGCACCTCGGCGCCGCGCCACAGCAAGGTGCCGTTCAACTGCTGGCAGCGATCCGCCGTCATTCGCAGCTCTGCCAGTTGCAGATGCAGCTGGCCCGCCGCCGTCACCGGCACCGGCAGGCGCACTGGGGCCTGACTGAGCAACCAGGCGGCATCGGCCTGCAGATCCACATCCCGCAACCGTACACCACCAGACCAACCCAGTTCAGCCTGACCCCGCAGGGTCTCCTTATCGTTGAACTGCAGCTGCACGACCGGATCGAACAGCAGCAGACTGCTGACGGGCAGCTGCCAGCCCACGTTTTGCAACACTTTGCCTTGCCAACTGATCTGGTCAAATTCCCCCTGCCACAGGGTTCCCCGAGCGCCGCTAAGGGTCAACTCCGGCGGCAATGGCAACCAGGGGAGCACCCGGGCCACTGGGCACTGCTGAACCAGAAAAAAGAGATAGCAGGCCGTAACCAGCAGCCCCAGAGTCATTAGACGCTTCATGATTGACGCCCCAACTGCAGACGGCGAACCTTGACCATCCCTTTACCCCCTTCAGCCGCCAGCTCGATCATCTGGACACGGACGCCGTAATCCCGCTCCATGACGACCAGCCAGTTCATCAACCGTTCAAACTCCAACGTAGTCAACTCGACCAGCAGATCCTGCTCTGTGGGTTGCAGTCGGGTCAAGGAGACGCCCAGCTGGCGGGAGGTGGTATTGGCTACCGCCTCCAGCGTCGTGGTGAGATCGGGCTGACGCCCCCCCGCCGGTTGCCGACTCAAATCACCAGCACGCAACTGCATCCAGGAGAGCGTTTCGCGCTGCACGGCTCGCTGCCGCTCCGCCGTATCAATGCTATCCATGAAGGGACGCCAGGCACCCCAGTACACCAGTGCCAGCAGCAAGAAGCCTCCACCGACACCCACCAGGAGCCGCTCCCGGGTCGTAAGGCTATTCCACCAACTCATCATGACTTGCTCCTCAGCACCAGGGTGCCTCGCACCTTGCCGTTCTCACTCTTCATATCACCCGGTTTGACCGTGAACAGAGGGTCAGCCAACTGGCGGAAACGATCGAAGTCCTGGTAGCCAGCCCCGCTGGCCTGCAGGCGAAACTCACCACGCTTGGCATCGAAGCGCAACTGCTCCAACTGGATACCACTGGCCTGGGTGAACACGGGAACCAGCTTCATCAGTTGAGGGATGAAGCCCTGCTGCTGGTCGAGTCCGTTCAACGCCGCCAGATGCTGCCTCATTTGACTCTTTGGATTGATGACCCGTTTTTCCGCCGGGAATAACTGCTTATAGAGCTGTATGCTTTGCGCCCGCAACTGATTGCCCTCCGCCTTTACCTCGTGCAGGTAGAGAACACGGTTCACCAGCAGCAAAGAGAGCAAAACGCCAGCCGCCAGCGCCGTGTTGCGCCAGGGGCGCCACAAACGCTGCCACTCCGGTTGCTTGCGGTATTCGCCACTAAGCAGGTTGCCGCGAGCGTTCAGGGCACCGATGGCCAACAAGCGCATCGGTAACTCGGCTGGCTCGGCATGCCACTCCCCGGCGACATCGGCCGGAGGGGCGCTGTAACTGTGGATCTGCGGAGGCGGATCAAAGCCTGCCAGCAGCTCCGGCAGCCAGTCGGCATCGACCAACATGCCGGCATGGGGCTGCTGGCGAAACAGCCACTGGGAGTCAAGCTGCACAGCGCTCCAGCCCTCCTCCGAAGGTGGCAGAGCCAAGACATCGGGCACCAGGGCTTTGAGGGTGATCCCGGCCTCCTCAAGCCAACCGAGCCACTGGCTCATGCGCTTGCGATCGACCGCCAGCAGCGAGACCTGAGCCCCCTGACTCCCCAGGACGACCAGATGCAAGGAGTCAACCTCACTGGCCACCTCCTCTTCGAGCAGGTAGGGCAATGCCTTCAGGTTCTGCCGGGTCAACTTGCCCGGCAACGAGACCTCGCGAAACAGCACTTCGGAACCAGGTACCAGGCCGATGATCGGCCGCCCTCCGGCTCGCTCTCGCAACTCAGCCAACGCCGCCGCGCCACTGAGGCAGCCACTGGCAATGATCTCCAGTTCACTCTGGGACCAGACCAGCCAGTGGATCGGATCCAGGGCATGAGCCCCGAGACGGATCACCAAATATTCGTTCACTCCGAGCCTCCATACTGTCGGCGGATCACCGCAACCTTGTTACTGCCCAGCCGCTTGAACAGCGTGATGAAACTTACCTGCAGATCATCCATCTGGACCTGCAACCTGGCCTCGAAATAATTGCTGGTGACCTCCACACTATTTTGTGCCTTGTCACCCAGCCCCGTATTGGCACTCATGACAGCCGACAGACCGAAAAAGGTGGGTTTATCAATCCAGCCATCCTTGGGTCTATCCCGCAACACGTTCAGCGCCTCCTCGTTACTCATCTGCCCGAGAAACAGGGCCGCTAGCAGGGGAGCCTGCGACTCGAGCAGCGTGTTGACATTGATCTTCAGTTCGGCCCCCGTCGTCGCATTCGGTAGCGCACAGACCTGGGGCAGCAGGCGACGATAAATAGCCGGGGTAACCCCCCGAACCAGCCGCAGCTCGCTGATATCGGTCATGGGGCCATTCCCCGCCAGATAAGGCACCTTGAGCGACTGGTACCAGGAGTCTTCCGCCCCCAGCCCCGACACCAGCACATCATCGCTATCAATCCAGTCTCGCAGCGCATCGGTGATCTGCTCGGCCACCGAATCATCCACCTGGAGATTGATGAGCAGCTGCTTGAATACTCCGGCACTGTAGGGCAAACCCTCCTCACCGGCTGGCACCGTCGAGCTATTGATGCCGTTGACGTTGAAACAGGCCTGGGAATCGCGAATTTCGCCGCGGATCACCCCCTCGTCAACCGGGAATGTCTGGCCACTGGTGGCCCAATACTGTCCCAGGTGGATTCGCGTCGGACTGTCCTTGATATCCTGGTTTAACGTCTTGGCCACCAGAGCCTCGGCTCCGTAGGCATACCATTTGGCCTGCTCCTGGCGTACTAGGTTGCTGGTCCGAAACATTTCCATATGAAAACGGGTACTGATATTGGCTGCCACCACCACCATGACGGTTAGGATCAGCAACACCACCAGCAGAGCCATGCCACGCTGCGACCTCATGAGCCATCCTCCACCGCGACCAGGAACAAGCGGCGGATCTGGCCGTAATCCTCCAGATCCAGCGTCACCTCGATGGCTTTTGGCAACTGGGTCGTGCTACTCCACTCATTGACCCAGCTACCGCCGGAATAAAAACGCAAGGTGAAGCCTTTAACCTTGTCCAGCAACGGCGTCACGTTTGGGGGGGTTCCAACGACCGGATCGACATACAGAAAGCTAATCCGCTCCAATTGCCCCTCGCGCAGACGATAGCCAACCTGTTGCAGTTGCGAGCGCGGCAGTTGAGCCCCCGGGTTGAACCAGCCTGCCCGCACAAAGGCAATCGACCAGTCGTCACTCTCCATCTGGAAACGTGCCGCCTGGATCACCACCTTGCTGGCTTCGCCGTTGATTCGCATCGGCCGCGGCACCATCTGGCTGAAATCCCGCTCCAGCAGGGTGAACACCCGCTGCAGATCCGCCAGGCGTTCCCCCTTGACCTTGGTCAGCGCATCATTGGTGATGACCCCTTGCAGGACCTGGTAGGCCCCGAGACTCAAGCTGGCAAAGATGACCAATGCCAACAACACCTCCAGCAGCGTAAAGGCCGCCTGATGCTTTAATGAGGGAAACGACTTCTGCATCAATGGGTTATCCTGGTGGCGACACGAGGTGGAGTGACCGGAAAACATGCGGCTAACGCAAGACATGCGGCTAACGCGAAACATAGGTACGCAGCGTCACACGAGGATCTTTGGCCTTCTCCTCGCTGCGCACCTCGACATCAAGGGCTCGGAAGCTGGAGTCCTGGGTCTCGACCCCGCGCCAACGCCAATACCAGGTTTGGCCAGCCATCTCCTCCTTGCCGTTAGTCCAGGAGAGACCCGGCCAGTTCTTGCGCAACTTGACTTCAACCTGACGGTTATCGGCGACCCAGGTCGCTATGGTTTTCTCTTCCAACGCCGTCAAACCAACCAATTGCTGGGAGACGCTGCTCATCACGGCAATCCCCGCGACGGCAAAGATGGCCAACGCGACCATCACTTCCAGCAGCGTCATGCCCCGGCAACTCATTTGCTCTCCTCAGCCTTGACTTCATCCTCGGTCAGCACGCGGATCTTGCCACTCTCATCCCCGCGGATCTGGCGGTAGGTTTCGGTGGCCTCGTCACCCTCACTCACCTGCTTCAGCGTGAGGTGAAACGGTGTAATTTCGCCACCTGGCAACAGCAGGATCTGCGGCTCACGCTCGTCGAGGGGTTGGCTCTGGGTAAACCACTCCTGCTTTTCCATGCCGAGCCGATTCTCTTCGGGATCCAGTGCCAGCCCCCCCAGTTCCAATTCAACCTCGGAGCCTTCTGGAAACTTCCCCTTGGTGATGAACTTCTCTTTTTCGTAAGGCACCCAGACCTGGTCATCCCAATTGGCGACAGCCAGTGAATTGGCAGGCTGTTCGCTGGAAGCCGAGTCAGCGTCAGAACCGAGAGTCGAAGAGGCTTCCGCCTTCTTCTGGCGCACCATGAACTGGTAACCCTGCTGATCGACCCAGACCCCTATGGTGCGCCCCTCGAGCATCGACTGCTCAGAGGCCTGCGTCAGCGTGGCACCGAGTCGATCACTCAGACTCTTGATATCGCCGTCTCCCTGCGAACCCATACCTGGCAACGACAAGACGACGATGCCAGCCGCACAACCGATGATGACAACCACCAGCATGATTTCGATCAGGGTAAAACCACGGCTCCGCATGAGCATTTATTGGTTGCCCTTCTTCTGATCCATGTTCCAGTTGCCGATGTCATCATCGGTACCGGCTTCACCATCCAGCCCCATCGAGAAGACATCGATCTTGCCGTGCTCACCCGGGCTCATCAGCTGATAGGCACCACCCCAGGGATCCTGCGGCAGACGCTTGATGTAGCCATCGCTCTTGTAGTTACGCGGCTCGGGCTCCCCTTGCGGCTTGGTGACCAGAGCCTCGAGCCCCTGCTCCGTGGTCGGATAGCGGCTGTTGTCCAGCTTGTACATGTCGAGGGCATTTTCCAGGGCAACAATATCGCTGACCGCCTTCTGACGATCCGCCTGCTCCTTGTTACCCATCAGGTTCGGCACCACCAGGCTGGCCAGGATGCCGAGGATGACGATAACCACCATGATTTCGAGCAAGGTAAAACCACGTTGACGCTGTGTAGACATGGAGAACTCCTGTGATGACTGCGTGTAACTGATTTAGGGAAAAAGAGCCTGTAGCGTCGGAACGACTACATGCTGACCATGTTATTCAATTCCAGGATCGGCTGCAGTATGGCCATCACGATGAACAGCACGATTGCTGCCATCGACACCACCAGTGCCGGTTCAAACACCCCGAGGGCCAGGTTGACCTGCCCCTCAAACTCCCGATCCTGGTTGTCGGCGGCCCGCTCCAGCATGCTATCGAGCTCGCCGCTGCGCTCGCCCGAGGCGATCATGTGCAGCATCATGGGCGGGAACAGCTTGGTCTGTTCCAGTGAGGCGCGCAGACTGCTCCCCTCGCGGACCCGTTCCGAGGCCTCAACCAGACGAGCGCGGGCATAATCGTTGGTCAACACCTCACCACTGATGCGCATCCCCTCCAGCAGGGGAACCGCACTGGAGTTGAGGATACTCAGGGTCCGCGCATAACGGGCAGTATTGATGCCACGCGCCACCCGGCCAATGACCGGCAACCGCAACACGAGGGCATGATAACGAATGCGTCGTGACGGTTTGCCGTTCCACCAGCGAAACAGGACAATACTGAGGGCAAACAGCAACACCAAGCCGAAACCATAGTCGCGGACGAAGTCGCTGGCACCCATCAAGAAGCGGGTCGACAAGGGCAGCTCTTGCTTCATATGAACGAACTGCTCTACCACCTTGGGAACCACGGACGAAAGCAGTATGGCGATGACGCCCACGGCCACCAGCGTCAAGACGATCGGGTAGATCATCGCCTGCAGCAGCTTGTTCTTCATCTGCTGGCGCTGCTCTGTGTAGTCAGCCAGCCGATTCAACACCTTCTCCAGATGGCCCGATTTTTCACCGGCTGCCACCATGGCCCGGTACAGCTGATCAAACACCGAGGGGAAGGTGCCCATGGCTTCGGCCAGGGAGTGACCTTCAAGCACCTTGCCGCGCACCGCCGAGATCAGGGTGCGCTGCTTGGGCTTCTCGCACTGCTCGGCCACCGCCTTCAGCGACTCCTCGATCGGCAGGGCGGCCGCTACTAGGGTCGACAGCTGGCGGGTGATCAACGCCAGATCGGCGGTACTCATCGACGGTCGCAGCAACGAGAAACCGCTGGCTTCACGCTGCGCCTTCTCGACTGTCTCGGTAACCTCCAGCGGCGTCAGACCCATTTCACGCAGTTGCTGGCGGATCTGGCGGGCGGAGTCGGCCTCCAGCACCCCCTGCTTGCGCCGCCCCTTGCCGTCTAGGGCCTGATATTCGTAGGCAGCCATGGCTAATCCTCCCGGGTCACACGCAGCACCTCTTCCAGGCTGGTGATGCCGGCGAGCACCTTATCCAGACCGTCGCTGCGAATGCTCGGGGTATGGGCGCGGATCATCCGCTCGATCGACAGCTCACCCGCCTCGGCATGGATGGC
>JAGOXX010000013.1 GCA_018059485.1 Aeromonadaceae bacterium
TCCCGCTCCAACACCGGACTTGCTGGTATCACAAGATCTACGCTGCGGGAATAGCTCAGTTGGTAGAGCACGACCTTGCCAAGGTCGGGGTCGCGAGTTCGAGTCTCGTTTCCCGCTCCAATCACCTTCGGGTGTTGCGTAGAGTCCTCTTTCGAAGCGGGAATAGCTCAGTTGGTAGAGCACGACCTTGCCAAGGTCGGGGTCGCGAGTTCGAGTCTCGTTTCCCGCTCCAATCTCCTCACCTTTATTTCATTTTTTCTCTGTTTCCAGCCTCAGTTCGCTGATGCGCTAGCCAGATGGCTTTGTCGTCGGTCGCTTTTGCCTCTTGCCTGTTTGCCGCCTCCATCAGCCTTAGTCGTCACAATAAAAAACCGGGCCTGAGGCCCGGTTCGTTGTGGTGGAACTTTCTATTACTCGGCTGTGCCGTGCTTTTGCATCTGCATTTCGGCGTAGAGCGCCGCACCTATGATGCCGGCCTGGTTCAAGCTCTGGGCCGGAACCACGGGGGCTCGGACATGCAGCTCTTCGGAAAATCGCTCGAAGCGCTGGGCACTGCCACCGCCAAGGATGAAGAGATCTGGGTTGAACAGGAACTCCAGCCGTTGCAGGTAGCGATTGAAGCGGCGCCCCCACTTGCTCCAGCTGAGTTCTTCGCGTTGCCGAACTGCATCGGAGCAGTAGTGCTCGGCGATACGTCCCTTCATCTTCAGGTGTCCCAGCTCGGTATTCGGGTGCAACTGGCCATTGACGAAGATGGCGCTGCCCAAACCGGTTCCTATGGTGATCATCATGACGACACCATCACGATTGCGACCCTGACCAAACCGCATCTCGGCAATGCCAGCCGCGTCCGCATCGTTGAGTACGAAGCAGGGGCGCTCTGTCGTCTGCTGGAACAGTTGCTCCACGCTGGTATTGACCCAGCTGTCATCAATATTAGCGGCACTGAAGGCGACGCCGTGGTGGATGGTCGCCGGGAAACCACAGCCAATGGGGCCTTGCCAGTTGAAGTGGGCGACCAGCTGCTTGAGAGTCTGGGCCATTGCCTCGGGTGTGGCGGGTTGCGGTGTGTCAATGCGGTGGCGCTCGCCAACCAGCAGACCACTCGTCGTGTCGACAATGGCTCCCTTGATGCCCGATCCCCCGATATCTACGCCAAGAATCATCATATGTGGTTGTTCTCCTTCATGCGTGGTCCGGCATCCCTTTGTCGATACAGCGGATCAGGCGTTCTGTTTTGAGATAACGAGGAGCCAGTTCCCGTTTTCTCTCCTGTTCCTTCAGTGCCCAGGCGATGTGCTCGGCAACCAGCTCCGAGGTATGGGGCTGTTGTCGGAGCAATGCCGTGACGATTGCCGTCGAGTATGGCGCGTTGCCCAAGGCAACGGCAAGATTTCGTTGCCATTTTTCAAATCCGATACGGCGGATAGGACTACCTTCGGTCTCCTTGAGAAAGCGGATCTCATCCCACTGCCAGAGCGCCAATAGCTCCGGGCTGTGCAGTAGCGGTCGGGCGGCAAAGTCGGCCTCCGGCGAGGGTGGTGCATAACGATTCCAGGGGCAGATCAGTTGGCAATCGTCGCAGCCATAGATGCGGTTGCCCATCAGCGGGCGCAGCTCTAGCGGTATGGCCCCGGAATGCTCTATGGTCAGATAGGAGATACAGCGGCGGGCATCGACCGTATAGGGAGCCACGATTGCTGCCGTTGGGCATATGGTCATGCAGGCGACACAGTTCCCGCACTGGTCGTCGACCGGGGTATCGGCCGGAAGTGGTAGATCGACCAGCAGCTCGCCGAGGAAGAAGAAGGATCCGGCCTGTTGATTGAGCAGCAAGGAGTGCTTGCCGATCCAGCCCAGACCGGCTTTGGCCGCTAGCGGACGTTCCAGCAGGGGGGCTGAGTCGACAAAGGGCCGATAGCCGTAGCTGCCGATGGCGGCCTCGATCCGCTCGGCCAGTTGTTTGAGCCGTTGCCGCACTACCTTGTGATAGTCGCGGCCCAGAGCATAACGGCTGATATAGCCCTTGTCGGGTTGCTGCAGCGTGCGAGCTATGGCGGCTTGTGCAGGCAGATAGTTCATTCGAGCCGAGATGACGGCGCGGGTCCCTGGTTGCAGCTCTGCTGGGCGCGCCCGCAGCATGCCGTGGCGGGCCATGTACTCCATTTCGCCGTGAAAGCTCTGATCCAGCCAGGCTTGCAGTCGCGGCTCTTCGTCAGCCAGATCAATCCCTGTGATGCCGATCTGGTCAAAACCTAGCTCGCGTCCCCAGAGCTTGATATCGTGGGTCAGTTTCTCCAGTTGTTGAGGTGTCATGACTTCCGCACTCCGTGAACCAGAGATAACTCTACCATACCGGCTCTTTAGCCCAGAGCAGATCCGCGCGCTGGAGCTACGATTGGCCTCGGTGCTACCGGGTGGCCTCTACGACCTGATGGAGCAGGCCGGAGCGGCTCTGGATGCTCATCTGCAGCAAGAGTGGCCACAGCTGCGGCTGCTGTGGATCTGCTGCGGTCAAGGCAATAATGGGGGGGATGGTTATGTGCTGGCGCGACTGGCTCAGGCGCGCGGTATCACAGTGCGTCTGTTTGCTCTCGGCCCCCCCAAGGCGGGCAGTGAGGCGGAACAGGCATGGCGGCGCTGGTTGGCGGTCGGTGGCGAGGTTTATTCATGCCCTGCCGAGAGCGAGTATGCCGCCGAGCAGCCCGATCTGCTGGTGGATGCCCTGCTGGGGATCGGCCCCGAAAGCGACTTGCGGGGTGCCGTGGTGGCCTGGGTCGACGACATCAATCGGCGCTGTTTGCCTGTGCTGGCGGTTGATCTGCCCAGTGGTCTGCATGCGATGAGTGGCATCGTACTCGGGGTTGCAATTCGGGCCAGCCAAACTCTCTGTCTGGTGGGCTGGAAACCAGGACTCTTGACCGGACAGGGCCCTGAGTTGACCGGGCGGCTGACGCTCTGCTCCCTGGGGGCCGAGGCGCAAGTGGCCGAGCTGGAGTCGTCACAACTACAGCGAGTCGATTATCTGAGGGCTGGCTCCTGGTTGAGACCTCGGAGCCGTACCGCTCACAAGGGGAGTTGTGGGCGATTGCTGGTGCTCGGTGGTGCCCCAGGCATGCCGGGGGCGATTCGACTGGCCGCTGAGGGAGCACTGCGCAGCGGTGCTGGCTTGGTCAAGGTCGTCACCTGCGCCGAGCATCAAGCCGCCTTGCTTGCGGGGCGTCCAGAGCTGATGTGCCAGGAGGCGCCGACGATGGCGAGCGACCATGCTGCCTTGGCGGCATGGGCCTCTATCCGGGTGCTGGGGCCAGGTTTGGGGCTCGGTGCCTGGAGCCGGAGCCTGTGGCAGCAACAGCTGGCTCTGCCCGGGCCTCTGGTGCTGGATGCCGATGGACTCACCTTGCTGGCCGAGTTCCCCTGTCGGCGGGAGGATTGGATCCTGACGCCCCATCCGGGGGAGGCTGCCCGTCTGCTTGGCTGCTCGGTGGCCGAGGTGGAGCGGGATCGGCTGCACGCCGTCCGTCAACTGCAGCAGCGCTATGGTGGTGTCATACTGCTGAAAGGGGCCGGGACTCTGATCGCCGATGCGAATTGTGTCTGGATCTGCCAAGAGGGAAATCCCGGCATGGCCAGTGGCGGCATGGGTGACCTGTTATCTGGTATCATAGGGGCACTGTGGGGGCAGGGATTACCGCAGGCGGTGGCCGCCTGGGTCGGTGCCTGTGTCCATGGTGAGGCGGGGGATCTTGCCGCTGAATCGGGTGAACGTGGCATGTTAGCCTCGGATCTGCTTCCATTTATTCGTCGATTGGTTAATCCTGCGGAATCTTCTGGATGAGTACTGAATACAGCGAGCTGCTACATGATGAGGCAGCCACTTTGGCCTTTGGCAAGCGACTGGCTCTGGCGTGCCAGAATGCGGTGACTTTTTTCCTGCATGGGGAGTTAGGGGCGGGGAAGACCACTCTGACTCGTGGCTTTGTGCAGGCGTTGGGACATAGCGGCCGGGTCAAGAGCCCGACCTATACGCTGGTTGAAGCGTATGAATTGCCGTCTTGGCAGGTGTATCATTTCGACCTGTATCGCCTAGCTGATCCGGAAGAGCTGGAATTTATGGGCATTCGTGATTATTTTGGCCCGGATTGCTTGTGCCTGGTCGAATGGCCGGAAAAGGGAGAAGGTTGGTTACCCCAGCCTGACCTGGAGATCACACTGAAGTATGTGGGGGAGCAGCGCGAGATCTTCGTTCGTGGCTGTGGTCCCAAGGGTGAAGCCATTTTGAGATCCTTGTAATCGCCGTGAAAAAATACCTGATCACTTGTCTGTGTTGCCTGATGGCGTTGCCGGTTTGGGCGAATCAACTCAAGAGCCTGCGGGTCGCTCCGAGCCAGGAGAAGACCCGTGTGGTCTTCGATCTGTCGTCGACCCCAGACTTTACCTATTCCTTATCAACCCAGCCGCCGCGCCTGACTGTTGAAATCAACTCAGTGACCGCTTCCCGGGCGAACCTGGAGCGCCAGGGGGCCAATCTTGGTCCCGTCATCCGCTCTATTCATCGCAGCAGTGCATCGAGCGACTCCCGCTTGCGGCTGGAGTTCGAGTTGAATGGGGCCGTGAAACCGCAAATTTTTACGCTGGGCCCCCAACAGCAATATGGTCACCGTCTGGTGCTGGACTTCTCCCATCAGGCATTGACTCAGGCCACATCGACCTCGGCGGCATCCAGTCAAGTCGCCAATACGACGGCGGCTCCGGCTGCCCAGAGTCAACATCTCCCCAGATCCACATCGGCTCGCGCTGCCTCCTCTGGAAAGCCGGTGGCTGGACGGGTAATCCCGATGAGTGAGTTCTCGCCAAACACGGCAACGACCCCGGTGAAACCCGGCGAAATCAACATTCAGGAAGAGACCATTTCGACTCAGGTCCGGAGGTCAGCGACATCGTCCACGGCACAGTCGACCTCAGCTCAATCGTCGTCGGCACCAGGATCATCGACCAAGGTTCAGCCATCTGTGTCTGAACGTCCGGTTTCGCCGCAGCCGGTAGCTCCGGTGGGAAGCGGTGAGGTGGTGATTGCCGTCGATGCCGGGCACGGCGGGAAAGATCCGGGAGCGATCGGCAAGCGTGGTACCTATGAAAAGCATGTGACTCTGGCTGTGGCTCGGGAGCTGGCTGAGAAGATCAATCGGCAGCCTGGCATGCGTGCCGTCATGACGCGAACCGGTGACTATTTCGTCGATTTGAATGCTCGCTCCGAGATTGCTCGGCGCCATAAGGCCCAGCTGTTGATTTCGATCCATGCCGATAGTGTCGATAACTCCACGGCTCGCGGGGCCTCGGTCTGGATCCTCTCCAACAAGCGGGTGGATCGCGAGATGGACAAGTTGCTGGGGCAGCAGGATAAACACACCCAGTTGCTCGGAGGCGCAGGCAAGGTGATTGCCGAGGCGGAGCCGAATCCCTATCTGGCACAGACAATTTTGGATCTCTCCTGGGATAACTCACGCAGTGAGGGGTACAGCATAGGTGAAGAGGTGTTGGGGCAGATTGGTCGGGTGGCACGTCTGCACAAAGCCAAGCCGGTGCATGCCAGTCTGGCCGTCCTCAAGGCTCCCGATATTCCCTCGCTGTTGATTGAAACAGGCTTCATCTCGAACCATCTGGAAGAGAAACAGCTCGCCTCCCGAGCCTATCAGCGGCAGATCGCTGACGCGATCTTCCGTGGTGTTCGTGGCTACTATGCGGATAATCCACCGGAGGGAACTCGAATCGCCAGTCAGCCGACGCCCAGCAAGAATGGGGCCGGGTCGATTCGTCACGTGGTGCGCAATGGCGAAAGCCTGTCCGGGTTGGCCCAGCGGTATGGTGTCTCCAAACGGAAGCTTCGCGACCATAACAGTCTGAAATCAGAGCAGCTGCTGATTGGGCAGGTGCTCTATATCCCCGCCAGCTAAGATGCCGATCCGTATTCTGCCACCGCTGCTGGCCAACCAGATCGCCGCCGGTGAGGTGGTGGAGCGCCCCGCTTCCGTCGTCAAGGAGTTGGTGGAAAACAGTCTTGATGCGGGAGCCAGCCGCATCGAGATCGAGTTGGAAAAGGGGGGCTGCAAGCTGATTCGCATCCGTGATAACGGCTGCGGTATTCCCCAGGCCGATCTGGCTCTGGCCCTGGCCCGTCACGCAACCTCCAAAGTCAGCACACTCGATGACCTCGAGGCTATCTGTAGTCTCGGTTTTCGCGGTGAGGCGCTGGCTTCGATTAGCTCGGTCTCGCGTCTCACGCTGACCTCTCGTACCGCAGAGCAGACCGAGGCGTGGCAAGCCTCGGCGGAGGGACGCGAGATGGATGTGCAGGTGCGGCCTGCGTCCCATCCGGTGGGCACGACGCTGGAGGTTGTTGATCTCTTCTTCAACACCCCCGCTCGTCGCAAGTTCTTGCGCAGCGAGAAGACCGAGTATGCCCATATCGATGAGCTGATCCGTCGTCTTGCATTGAGCCGTTTCGATGTCAGCTTTGTACTCAAGCACAACGGTAAACTGGTTCGACAGTACCGCACTGCCACGAATGATGCCGCGCGTTTGGGGCGCGTCGCAACGGCTTGTGGCAGCCGCTTTCTGAGTGATGGGCTGGCCATTCGCAGTGAACACCTTGGTCTGACGCTCAGTGGCTGGTTGTTGCCTCCGGCGTCTGCCAGCGATTCGACCCCGGAGATCCAATATTGCTACGTCAATGGTCGGGTCATGCGAGACAAGCTGATCAATCATGCGATTCGCCAAGGTTATCTGGAAGCTCTGGGGCTGGAGTGTTCACCATCGTTCGTCCTCTATCTGCAACTGGATCCGCACCAGGTGGACGTCAACGTTCACCCCGCCAAGCACGAGGTGCGATTCCACGAGTCGCGACTGGTCCATGACTTTATTGTCGGCGTGGTGCGTGATGCCGTGATGCAGGGGACGGCTGCTGGCACTGGCGACTTGCTGCCGGATGTCCGCGTGGATGAGGGGATCTTCTCACTCGAGCGGGGCGTTCGAGAGTCGGCTGGCGGTGGTTATGTTCCCTCTGCGCTGCGCAGCCGAGAGCATGGCTATCATGGTGCCGGACGGCATAGCCCGGAGCCGATTTCTGCTCAGGCGGTATCGGGCTATCGGACCTTGATGAGCACCTTGCCACAGCCGGCCTCATCCGCTGCGACACCTGGTTCTGCATCAACACTTATCTCGGTGAACAATGGCTGGCGCATTCTCTCTTTGCCACATCCGGAGGTCGCCCTGCTCCAGCAAGGCAGTGACTATCGCTTGTGCAACCTTCAACGCGCTGAGCGGCAATTGACCTCCCGGCGGCTGAAACAGCAATTGCAGCATGGCTTGATTTCTCAGCCACTATTGATGCCGGTGACCCTGAATCTAGAGCCCGAGTTGCGGGATCTGTTCGAGCAAAAAAGGGATTGGCTGTCGCGGATTGGCATGGAGTGGCGTCCGGCTCACGGCGGCAGCGTGATGATTTTGCGGGTTCCCGCCGCGTTGCGGCAGACTAATCTGGTCGAGACTCTTGCCTCACTGCTGCGCTTGCTTGCCGAGTTGGAGCCGTTAGCTGTTGAGGCGCAGATCGAACGCTTGGGCGACTGGTTGGCGGGCAAGGCGGCTTCCCGACTGGATGGTGGGCTGACTGCCGCCCTGCAACTGCTCGCCGAGATCGAAGGCGAGTGGCCTGAACTGTTATGCCAAGCAGAAATTACCCGCCTGGTGCCGCTGGCCGGGTTGATCGAGGAGTTGCTGCACCATGAGTAAACCGTTGGCCATTTTTTTGATGGGGCCAACCGCCTCGGGGAAGAGCGCTCTGGCGATGGAGTTGGTGCAGCGGTTGCCATGCGACATCATCAGTGTCGACTCGGCGCTGGTCTATCGCGGCATGGATATTGGTACGGCCAAGCCAACGGCGGCTGAGCTGGCGGTGGCTCCCCATCGGCTGATTGATCTGCTGGACCCGACCCAGGCCTACTCGGCGGCCGATTTTTGTCGTGATGCGTTGCGGGAAATGGCGGCCATCACGGCGGCGGGTCGAATTCCCCTGCTGGTGGGGGGCACCATGCTCTATTACAAGGCGCTGCTCGAGGGGTTATCACCACTGCCGGAGGCAGATCCGCAGATCCGCAGCCAGATCGAGGCCGAGGCGCAGGATGTTGGCTGGGCCGCATTGCACCAGCAGTTGCTGGAGCTGGATCCGGTTGCCGGGGCGCGTATTCATCCCAATGATCCCCAGCGTTTGTCCCGTGCGCTGGAAGTTTTTCGGATCACCGGTAAGACCTTAACTGAATTGACCCAGCAACAGGGGAGTGAACTTCCCTATCGAACCCTGCAGTATGCGATTGCGCCATCTGATCGGGCCGTGTTGCGTCAGCGAATCGCCGAGCGCTTTGATGCCATGCTGGCGCAAGGATTCGAGGCGGAGGTATGCCAGTTGTTCGAGCGAGGCGATTTGACGCCTGATTTACCCTCGATTCGCTGCGTTGGCTATCGGCAGATGTGGGATTATCTGGCCGGAGTGATAGATTATGAGGAAATGCGCTATCGTGGCACTGTGGCTACCAATCAGTTGGCCAAACGGCAGCTGACCTGGTTGAGAGGTTGGTCACATCCTTTGACTTGGCTGGAGACAGGAAGCCAGCTGAATCCTGATATCATTTTACGTGACGTTGGTTCCTGTGAGTGAGCACGCTATAATCGCTAACGTCTTTTTAAAGAAAAGGCAATAATTTAGTACTACAAAATATAAGGATTAAAAAATATGGCTAAGGGGCAATCACTTCAGGATCCGTTTTTGAACGCGCTGCGGCGAGAACGCATTCCTGTTTCAATTTATTTGGTCAATGGCATCAAGTTGCAGGGGCAAATCGAGTCCTTTGATCAATTTGTAATTTTGTTGAAGAACACCGTTAGCCAGATGGTTTACAAACACGCCATTTCGACTGTCGTACCTTCTCGTGCCGTGCCACACCATCAACACACTGGAACCAATGGTGTGGATGGTCAGAGCGAAGAGTGAGCCTGAGCCCCGAGCTGCCGAGTACGTCGTGCACTATTTTCTCTTTAGAGAGCCCCTTCTTCCTGTTTAAGGAGCTTTTGCTTGTTTGACCGTTATGAAGCTGGCGAACAGGCCGTTCTAGTTCACGTTGATTTCACGGATGAAGGCGCACGCGAAGACCTGGCCGAGCTGAAGATGTTGGTGAGCTCGGCCGGGGCGAACGTCCTTTCGGTTGTCACCTGTCGGCGTAGTACGCCGCAACCCAAGTTTTTCATCGGCACCGGAAAGGCCGAAGAAGTTGCCGCCGAGGTCAGAGCCTTGGGGGCCGATGTGGTGATCTTCAATCACTCGCTGACTCCAGGGCAGGAGCGGAATCTGGAGCGTCTATTCGAGTGTCGTGTTCTGGATCGCACCACCCTGATCCTCGATATCTTTGCCCAGCGGGCACGAACCCATGAGGGTAAACTGCAAGTTGAGCTGGCCCAATTGCGCCACTTATCGACCCGCCTGGTTCGAGGATGGACTCACCTTGAGCGTCAGAAGGGGGGGATAGGTCTTCGTGGCCCTGGTGAAACCCAGCTAGAAACCGATCGTCGACTGTTACGCGACCGAATCACCAATATTCTCAAACGGTTGGAAAAAGTAGAGAAGCAACGGGAGCAGGGGCGACGGGCGCGGATCCGCAACGAGATCCCGGTTGTCTCTCTGGTTGGCTATACCAATGCCGGCAAGTCCACCCTGTTCAATCGCATGACGCAATCTGATGTCTATGCGGCCAATCAGCTCTTTGCCACACTGGATCCAACGCTGCGCCGTATCCAGATTGCCGATGTGGGCTCCGTGATCATGGCGGATACGGTTGGTTTTATTCGCCACCTTCCCCATGATCTAGTTGCTGCCTTCAAGGCCACGTTGCAGGAGACTCGGGAGGCGGATCTGCAGTTGCATGTCATCGATTGCGCCGATGAGCGACTCGAGGACAACATGGCTCAGGTCGATCTGGTGTTGGAAGAAATTGGCGCTAACGAACTGCCGCAGTTGCTAGTCTATAACAAGGTTGACATGCTGGCTGACGTTGAGCCTCGCGTGGAGCGTGATGACGAGGGGCGACCACGAGCGGTCTGGCTTTCAGCCTTGACCGGTGCGGGATTGGAGCTGCTGTTGCAGGTCATCGGTGAGTTGCTGCTGCCGGGTATTGCCCAGATCCGGCTCTGTTTACCGCCGTCGCAGGGGCGTTTACGCAGCCTGTTTTATCAGATGAAAGCGATTCAAACGGAAGAGATTACCGAGGATGGTGATCTAAATATGACGATTCGTATGCCCCAGAGTGACTGGAATCGTCTACTGAAGCAGGAAGGCGACCGACTCAACGCCTTTATTGTCAGCTAATTGCTTGATAGAGTTCCATCAAACAACGAAAAGTGGAGACGCCAATGGCTTGGAACGAGCCCGGAAATAGTGGGAAAGACCGAGATCCCTGGGGGAATAGTGGTAAGAATCAAACCTCTCCAGATTTAGATAAGGTGCTTCGTAACTTTTTGCAGAAGTTGTCCGCCCTGCTGGGTGGTCGTCGCCCTGGGGGTGATGTCGGAGGTTTGGGAATTTCGCTGGTGCTGATGGTGGCCGTGGTCGCCTGGGTGATCAGTGGTTTCTATACCATACGTGAAGCGGAGCGTGGTGTTGTTCTGCGTTTCGGTAAGTTTTACCAAAGCGTTGAGCCAGGCTTGCGCTGGAAGGCGACTTTTATCGATCAAGTGATTCCCGTTGATGTGGAGTCCGTGCGCTCCCTGCCTGCTGCAGGCTTTGTGCTGACGCAGGATGAAAACGTGGTGCGCGTCGAGATGGACGTTCAGTACCGAGTCTCTGATGCGCGCAAGTATCTCTTCAGCGTGACCAATGCTGATGACAGCCTGAGTCAGGCCACCGATAGCGCCCTGCGTTATGTGGTTGGTCATACCACCATGGATGAGGTGTTGACGCGTGGCCGTGAAAAGGTGCGTCAGGATACCTGGCAAGAGCTGGAAAAGACCATAGAGCCTTATGACATGGGGATCACAGTCGTCGATGTCAACTTCTTGCCTGCTCGTCCGCCGGAAGAGGTGAAAGACGCATTCGATGACGCCATTTCGGCACAAGAAGACGAAGAGCGTTTCATTCGTGAAGCCGAGGCCTATGCCCGTGAGGTTGAGCCGAAGGCTCGAGGTCAGGTGAAGCGGTTGGAAGAAGAGGCGCAAGGTTATAAGCAACAGATAGTGTTGAAAGCGACCGGTGAAGTGGCTCGCTTCAATGAGATGTTGCCGCAATACCTGGCGGCCCCGCAATTGACTCGTGAACGTATTTATCTGGATACGATGGAAGAGATTTACAGCAAGGTGAACAAGGTTGTGGTGGATCTGCCGGAAGGCAACAACAGCATGATCTATCTACCGCTGGATAAACTGGTTTCTGGTAAGACAGGTGACGCGATTCGGCAATCGGCTCCTGCGGCGCCGACTCCGCGAGCTCCGGCTGATGAGTTGACCTCGGAGACCATGGGACAGGCCAGTGTGCCGTTGCGTAGCAGTGATCGGTCGGGCGGGAGATACTAAACGATGAAGAAGATTGTTTTGGGTTCTGTTGCAATCGTTGCAGTTCTCTTTTCCTCCTCGGTGTTTGTGATCGATGAAGGGCAAGCCGGGATTGTGGTGCAGTTTGGTAAGGTCAAGCGGGACAATGACTCTGGCTTGCCTCATGTCTACGAGCCGGGTCTGCACTTTAAGGTGCCGATGATCGATGAGGTGCGCAAGCTGGATGCGCGTATCCAGACCATGGATGCGCAGGCCGATCGATTCGTTACTTCCGAAAAGAAAGATTTGATCATCGACTCTTACGTGAAGTGGCGTATTGAAGACTTTGCTAAGTTTTTCTTGGCGACTGGTGGTGGCAATCGGGTTCAGGCCGAGGCGTTGTTGAAGCGCAAGATCAACAACGGTTTGCGTTCCGAGATCGGCGGCCGCTCCATCAAGGATATTGTCTCTGGCGAACGAACCGAAGTGATGCAGAAGGCATTGCTCAACTCGGCTAGCTCCTCCGAACTGGGCATTAAGGTTGTCGATGTGCGTATCAAGCAGATCAATCTGCCGCTGGAGGTCTCCAACTCGATTTATCAGCGTATGCGTGCCGAGCGCAATGCGGTAGCTCGTGAACACAGATCCCAAGGGCGTGAGAAAGCCGAGTTCATTCGTGCCGATATCGATCGCAAGGTAACCGTCATGCTGGCTGATGCTGAGCGTCGCGCGCGTCAACTGCGTGGTGAGGGTGATGCTGAAGCGACACGCATCTATGCCGATACCTACAAGCAAAATCCGGAGTTCTTCTCCTTCTTGCGCAGTATGGACGCCTATCGCAAGAGCTTCGATAAGGGGAATGACTTCATGGTGTTGCAACCGGACGGTGATTTCTTCCACTATTTCAAGCAGGTGGGCAAGTCCGCTGATCGATGATTGAACACCGACTGGTTATGAATCAGGGCCATCCACCGGATGGCCTTTCTTTTGGGCGATAGAAAACTGTGGTTTGGGGTGCTGGTAGCAGATGTTGCGGCCAGAACCGACTCTAACCAGACGAGATCCAGTGAGCCTCGACGAGGTTCCCCAGAGGCCTGGGTTGTCTCGGCCGTGATATTGCGGTATACGTCTTGGCGGCAAGGAAGCTGTGCTTCGTTCCTGGTCTGAGTGCGTATAAAACGACCAGAAGATGATTCCGGCATTGCTCAAACTTTGGTAGAATCCTTTTTTAACCACACTGCAGATAATGAAGATGGGACAGAGCGTCGTAATCTTGGGCACCCAATGGGGTGACGAAGGTAAAGGCAAAATTGTCGATCTGTTGACCGACAAAGCACAGTATGTAATTCGCTATCAGGGCGGCCACAATGCGGGTCACACCCTGGTCATCGACGGTGAAAAAACCGTTCTCCACCTCATCCCGTCCGGGATCTTGCGCGACAACTGCAAATGCATCATTGCCAATGGTGTTGTGTTGGCGCCGGATGCCTTGCTCAAGGAAATGAAAGAGCTGGAAGCTCGTGGTGTGCCGGTGCGTGAGCGCTTGCTGCTGAGTGAAGCCTGTCCCTTGATCCTGCCGTATCATGTTGCCCTGGACCAAGCACGGGAAAAAGCCCGCGGAGCCAAGGCTATCGGCACTACAGGTCGTGGTATCGGCCCAGCCTATGAAGACAAGGTTGCTCGTCGCGGTCTGCGCGTCGGTGATCTGTTCAACATGGTTACCTTTGCCGAAAAACTTAAAGAGGTCATGGAATTCCATAACTTCCAGCTGACCCAATACTATGGTGTTGAGCCGGTTTCTTACGAAGCGGTTCTTGCCGAGGCTCAGGGTTACGCCGATCTGCTGATCTCCATGGTTGTCGATGTGACAGACCTGCTAGATAAGGCTCGTCTGCGTGGCGAACGTCTGATGTTCGAAGGCGCCCAAGGCACCCTGCTGGATATTGACCACGGCACCTATCCGTATGTGACCTCATCCAATACCACCGCTGGTGGTGTGGCAACGGGGTCCGGTTTCGGCCCTCGTTTCGTCGACTACGTTCTGGGGATTGCCAAGGCTTATACCACACGCGTTGGTGCTGGTCCGTTCCCGACTGAACTGCATGACGACATCGGTGAGCGTCTGTGCGCCAAGGGTGCAGAATTCGGTGCCACCACTGGCCGTAAGCGTCGCTGTGGCTGGTTTGATGCAGTGGCCATGAAGCGCGCCATCCAGATCAACTCGGTCTCTGGCTTCTGCCTGACCAAGCTGGATGTGCTCGACGGGCTGGAAACGGTCAAGATCTGTACCGGCTACAAGTTTGCTGATGGTTCCATCCGTGACGTTCCGCCGATGGCTGCTGATGATTACGAGTTGGTCGAGCCTGTCTATGAGAGCATGCCGGGTTGGAGCGAAAATACCTTCGGT
The DNA here is from genome assembly GCA_018059485.1 of Aeromonadaceae bacterium. Lineage (GTDB taxonomy): Bacteria > Pseudomonadota > Gammaproteobacteria > Enterobacterales > Aeromonadaceae > Pseudaeromonas. The sequence continues at coordinate 13,976 of JAGOXX010000013.1, forward strand.
GTGAAGACGCTGGATGGCTTGCCTCAAGCGGCACGCAATTATATCAGCCGTATCGAAGCCATCACGGGTGTTCCTGTTGACATCATCTCGACAGGGCCGGATCGTGACGAAACCATGATACTGCGCCATCCGTTTGCCGACTGATAGTCGTTGCTTGCGGAACAAAAAAGCCGGTTGCTAGCAACCGGCTTTTTTCATGTCTGCACTTCAGAGCTAAGTGACGGGGCGCGGCGGGTCAGCTGACGCGGGCCACCGCCATGTCTGCCAGGTCGAATAGTGCCTGACGGTAAGGCCCATCCGGCAGACAGGCGAGCGCCGCCTTGGCTTTCGCCGCTTCGGCCTTGGCTCTTTGATGACTGTACTCGATGGCTCCAGTGGCGTGCAGTATGGCCAGTATGGCATCCAGATGGTCGAGACCATTGCGTTCGACTATAGCTTCAACCAGCAGGGCTCTGTCGGCCTCAGAAGCCTGTTGCATGGCATGGATTAGCGGCAGCGTCGGTTTTCCTTCGGCCAGGTCATCTCCGACATTCTTGCCCATTACGGCACTGGCAGAGGTGTAATCCATCACATCATCGATGATTTGAAACGCAGTGCCCAGATAGCGGCCATATTCCTGCAGTGCCGATTCTACTTCCGGGGTACTGTTGCACAATACGGCGCTCAGACGGGTCGCCGCTTCAAACAACTTGGCTGTCTTGCAGTAGATGACCTGGAAGTACTCTTCTTCGTTGGTCGAGGGATCATTGCAGTTCATCAGCTGCATGACTTCTCCCTCCGCAATGACATTGGTCGCTTCGGCTAACAGCTTGATGATTCGCAGGTTATCCAACTCGGCCATCATCTGGAACGAGCGGGTATGCAGAAAATCACCAACCAGGACGCTGGCTGCATTACCAAACAGCGCATTAGCCGTATCTCGCCCTCGGCGCAATTCGGATTCATCGACTACGTCATCATGTAGTAACGTGGCGGTATGGATGAACTCTATGATGGTTGCCAGCTTGATATGGTGATCGCCTTGATAGCCCAAGGCTCGAGCGCTCAGTATGGTTAGCAGTGGACGCATCCGTTTGCCACCACCGTTGATGATATACAGGCCAAGCTGATTGATGAGAGCAACATCAGATTGAAGGCGCTGCAAGATGAGTGCATTCACCGCTTGCATATCATCGGCGTAGAGAGCGTGCATTGCGTGTGGATCCATGGCTATCGATACTACGTCCTGAAATAAGATTGGGCGTCCTGAAATGAGATCGGAGCTGCCGAATTGCTGTATCGCGATTCTACATGAATTGTTAAGCTAATGCAGTGTTCGGTGCTTCTCGCACGTTTGGCGCTGCGGTGATCACAAAATGATCTTTTCCAGAAATGGGCCTTGCCTCATCCCGGCAAGTTGCGTAGAATGCGCGCCCATTGTCATCTAGTTTTTTGTGCATCATCTGCAAGGCAGAGTGAGTGCCCAATTCGGAGTTTAAACATGTACGCTGTTATCCTAAGTGGCGGCAAGCAACACCGTGTAGCTGAAGGCCAGGTTATTCGCCTGGAGAAGCTGGAAGCTGAAACCGGTGTTACCGTAGAATTCGATAAAGTTCTGATGGTTGCCCAAGGCGAAGAAGTTAAGGTCGGCGCTCCTTATGTTGCTGGCGGTAAGGTTGTGGCTGAAGTCGTGGCTCATGGCCGTGGCGAGAAGGTCAAGATCGTCAAGTTCCGTCGCCGTAAGCATCACCGTAAAGAGATGGGCCACCGTCAGTGGTTCACCGAAGTCAAGATCACCGGCATCTCTGCCTAATTTTCAGGAGACCATCAAATGGCACATAAAAAGGCTGGCGGTTCCTCCCGCAACGGTCGCGACTCCGAAGCAAAACGCCTGGGCGTTAAGCGTTTCGGTGGTGAAAATGTTCTGGCTGGTAGCATCATCGTTCGTCAACGTGGCACCAAGTTCCACGCTGGTACGAACGTAGGTTGTGGCAAAGACCACACGCTGTTTGCTACCGCTGAAGGCAAGGTCAAATTCGAAGTTAAAGGTCCGAATAACCGCAAGTACGTCAGCATCGTTGCTGAGTAATTCGCGATAACGGCTCGATAGAGGCCCTGCCATACTGGCGGGGCCTTTTGTTTTAGCGTCGTTTATCGTTGGAACTTTGGCGACCCGGGCCAGAGCCCTCCTGACCGTATACATCGCGGGAATCGATCCTGATCTCTATAATTGCACCACTAGGCTAGGGCTGGGTGCGGGAGTTGTGAAAGTATGAAATTTGTTGATGAAGTTCAGGTCCGTATCGAAGCGGGTGACGGTGGGAATGGCTGTGTCAGCTTTCGCCGTGAAAAATATATTCCCAATGGTGGCCCGGATGGCGGCGACGGCGGCGATGGTGGCGATGTCTACTTGCTGGCCGATGAAAACCTCAACACCCTGATCGATTTTCGCTTCGAGCGTTTTCACGCTGCCCAGCGTGGTGAGAATGGTCGCGGTGCCAATTGTACCGGTGCTCGTGGCCAGGATCTGGTGCTGAAGGTTCCTGTCGGAACTCGCTCTATCGACGAAGATACGGGTGAAGTACTGGGCGACTTGACCCAGCATGGTCAGAAGCTGATGGTCGCCAAGGGCGGCTTCCATGGTCTTGGTAATACCCGCTTCAAGAGTTCGGTCAATCGGGCTCCGCGGCAGAAGACCATGGGGACACCCGGTGAGCATCGCAATCTGCGCATGGAGTTGCTGTTGCTGGCCGATGTCGGTCTGCTGGGCTTGCCGAATGCTGGTAAATCGACCTTTATCCGGGCTGTCTCGGCGGCTCGCCCCAAGGTTGCCGATTATCCGTTTACCACCCTGGTCCCCAATCTGGGGGTGGTGCGGATGAAGTCGGAAAAATCCTTTGTGGTGGCTGATATCCCTGGCTTGATCGAGGGGGCTGCGGAAGGTGCTGGCTTGGGGATCCGTTTCCTCAAGCATCTGGAGCGTTGCCGGGTGCTGCTCCATCTGGTGGATATTCTGCCGCCGGATGAGTCTGATCCTGCCGTCAGCGCCAAGACCATCATTCACGAGCTGGAAAAATACAACCCTGAGTTGGCTGCCAAGCCGCGCTGGTTGGTCTTCAACAAGCTCGATCTGGTGCTGCCGGAAGAGGCGGATGCCATCATTGAACGCGTGGTCAAGGAGCTAGCGTGGGAAGGCCCTGTCTATCGCATCTCTGCCTTTGATAAGCAAGGCACGGATCCGATTTGCTATGACATCCTCAAATTGCTGGAGAGTCTGCCCAAGCCGAGCGAGCTAGCCGCCAAGCAACCGGAGCGAGTTGAGTTCATGTGGGATGATTACCACAAGGAGCAGCTGGCCCAGGTCGCTGACGAGAGTGATGATGACGACGATGATTGGGATGAAGATGATTACGACGTCGAAGTCATCTACACCCGCTGAGTCTTGAATCAAGATCCCCCCTCCTGTGAGGGGGGATTGTCATTTTTGGAGCTGCCATGTCTGTCTTTGCACCTGCATCGCGCCTGGAAAGACTGATCTATCGTCACATTCGCATCATCCATGTGCTGAAAATTTCTCTGGCACTGTTGATTGCTCACATCATCAATCTGTTCTATCCAGTCCCTTATCTGGCTTGGACTTCCGTCACTATCGTCATCATCATGCTGACCTTGCCGCAGGTCGGCGGGGCTCTGGAGAAGTCGATCCAGCGGGTGATTGGTACCCTGTTCGGGGCAGCTTACGGCATCTTCATTCTGTACCTGACGAGTGATCCACTGCTCAGTGGTCTACTGGCACTGCTGGCGATTGCGGTCATCACCTGGCGGGCCAGCGGCAAGATGAGCTACGCCTATCTGGTTGCGGGATTCACGCTGATGATAGTGCTCGATGGTGGAGAGCACGGCATCCGGGAGGCTATCTGGCGCACCGCCAATATCCTGCTTGGATGTCTGATTGCGATCGTGGTGTCACAATGTGTTCTGCCGTTGCGTGCCCGTAACGAATGGCGCTGGTTGCTGGCGCAGTCGCTTTGCGGTATGTCTCATATCTGGCAGAGTCACCTGTCGCCGAATGTTCATAAACCGCTCCAGACTCGCAGTCGGCTCAAGTCGCTGCAACGCGCGGTGCAGCGGCAAAAAGGGTTGTTGAACTCGGTGCGTCTCGAGAGCCGGGCGCTGCGCTCCTGTGGCCGAGAGCTGGAGCAGCTGGTTGAGGTCCAGGATCGTTGTTTGTTGCTGCTGGAGTTACTGGCGCAGAGTCGCTGGGAGAACAGCGCCAGCGCTCAGGCTGTCTTGCAGCAGTACGCCATCAGTCTGCAGGCTCGCACTCTCGGGGAGCGACTCACGGCGTTTGCCCGTTTCTGTGCGGGTGAGGAGAGTCAGCTCCCTGAACCGGCTTCGGAAGCCGGGTTGCAGCTCAAGCAGCAGATGTTGCAGAGTCTCGGCGAACAGCAGAGCCAGTCGTTGAATGCCTATGGTTATTCGTGGTTGATCTACCAGACGAGCTTGCAGATTGCGGCGTTGGAAAAGTTGATCCGGGGGCTGAGCCTGACAACTGATAATCAGTGAGATCGGTTAGCTCCCCTGTGGCTAATACCGTTATAATGCGGTCATCGCTGAGAACAGACACCTTCAAGGATGAATGTGATGCAAGAGCAGAAACATTTGACGCGAGAAGAGCAGACGGAAGTCACTCGCGTCCTGGTTAAAACGGCACAGATGCTCGCCTCGTGTGGTGCCGAGAGTCGGATCATCGAGCAGACCACGTGTCGACTGGGAAAGACGCTGGGTATGGAGAGCGTCGAGATGGCAATTACGCCGAGTGCCGTGATCCTGACGACACTGAATCACGGCTCCTGCATCACCACTACGCGCCGGATCCATGAGTTCGGCATCAACATGCAGGTTCTATGCGAAATCCAGCGCATCTGTATTCTGGCCGAGAAAAAAATGCTGGAAAATACCGCGGATGTGCGTGCTCGCCTAGAGTCGATCAAACCATTTCGTTATAACCGCTGGCTCGTTGTTCTGATGATTGGCCTCTCTTGTGGTAGTTTCAGCCTGTTGTTTGGTGGGGATTGGCCGGTATTTCTGATCACCTGTCTGGCCTCGTCGGTGGGCATGTTTGTGCGGCAGGAAATTGCCCATCGCCACTTCAGTCCCTTACTGAATTTTTCTGCAACGGCTTTTGTTGCCACCTTGATCGCTAGTCTGGCAACCACCTACTCCTGGGGCGCACAACCCGAGTTGGCAATGGCGGCCTGTGTCTTGTTGCTGGTGCCCGGATTTCCATTGATTAATGCGATGCTGGATGTGGTCAAGGGGTACTACAACATGGGGCTGGCCCGCTGGCTGACGGCGACCATGCTGACCCTGAGCGCGACGACCGGTATCGTTCTGGCTATGAAGTTGACCGGTGTTTGGGGGTGGGCGCCATGAAAGAGTTGGTATTACTCGCCCTGTGGGATGCTTTCTGGTCGGCCATTCCGGCCGTAGGCTTTGCCATGTTGTTCTCGGTGCCGCCTCGCTTCTTGAAATATTGCGCCCTAGTTGGCGCCTTGGCTCATAGTATGCGCATGGTGCTGGTGCATTATGGCATGCCGATTGAGTGGGCCACCCTGGCAGCGAGCAGCTTTGTCAGCCTGGTATTTGTCTATCTGTCCCGTCGTCTCCTGGCGCCTCGGCCGATCTTTACCGTCGCATGCATCATTCCTATGATTCCGGGTAAGTTTGCATTCAACACCATCATTGCGGTGCTGAGTATGAACAGTAGCGAGGGGGCCAGTGCCCACCTGATCAGTGCGGCAATCGAGAACGGTTTGAAGACACTGTTCATCTTGATGGCGCTCAGTTTTGGTCTGGCGATCCCCCCCTTAATCATTTATCGCAACCGTCCGATTGTGTGAGTAGTTAGAGATGTTGATTTCATTGATTGTCGCCATGGCCAACCACAGAGTCATCGGCCGGAGCAATGCGATGCCCTGGCATATGCCAGCAGATCTGCGCCATTTCAAGGCGGTCACCCTGGGTAAGCCTGTGGTGATGGGGCGTCGCACGTTCGAGTCGATTGGCCGCCCGTTGCCCGGTCGTCGAAACCTGGTGATCAGTCGTAATCCGGAGTGGCAGGCTGCTGGTGTGGAGGTGGCTCCCACGCTGGATGCGGCATTGGCGCTGCTGGCCGACTACGACGAGGTGATGATCATCGGTGGCGGCCAGTTGTATGCGGAGGCGCTGCCACGCGCCGATCGCCTCTACCTGACCCACATCGATCTGGACGTTGAAGGGGATACCTTCTTTCCTGATTACACAGGTTATGAATGGCAACAGATTGAGCTCAGTTGCCATTCTGCCGATGAGAAGAATCCATACGCCTATCGGTTTGAGACCCTGCAGCGGTAACGCTAAGCGTTGGGGGGCTGGATATGACAAGACCGCCCTCGGGCGGTCTTGTCGTTTTCGTGTCGGGGATGCTGGACTCAGTCGCCCTTGGCATATAGGGGGCAGTTGAGACTGAATATCGCATCATCATCCCAGCGCCATAGCGTGAGTTGGTTACCCCAGACGCAACCTGTGTCCAAGGCATGGATCCGGGGTGCCGGGCATTGTCCCATCAAGGCTGCCCAGTGGCCGAAGACCAGCTCGGGTTCATCGGCAGGCTGCGGTCTGAGCTCGAACCAGGGACGGAGATCCGGTGTTTGCTGCTTCGGCGAAACCTTGCTGTGGAAATCCAGACTGCCGTCCAGGCCACAGAAGCGCATCCGGGTGTAGGCGTTGATGATATAACGCCAGCGGGGGAGCCCAGCCAGACGGGGATCCCAATGGTTCGGGTCGTTGGCATACATATGACAGAGCAGCCAGTTGCCCTGATCGCTGCGCAGCAGATCCTCGACCTCACGGGCGCACTGCCGTGCCGTGGCCAGATCCCACTGAGGCGACAGTCCTGCGTGGCACATCATCACCGGATGACGGGGGTGCTCCGCCAGCAGGGGTTGTCGTCGCAACCACCGCAACAATTTAGCGGCATCATCGGCCTGCAGCAGGGTGTCGACCTGATCTTTTTTCTTCGGCTTGGCATAACCTGCGGCAGTGGCCAGTAGGTGCAGGTCGTGATTGCCGAGCACTGTGGTCGCTCGTTCACCCAGCGACATGACGAAGCGTAAAACATCCAGTGACTTGGGGCCTCGGGCCACCAAATCACCGGTCAGCCAGAGTTCGTCCTGTTCTGGATCGAAGCTAGCCAAATCAAGCAGAGTGCGCAGTTCGTCGTAACAACCCTGCACATCGCCAACAAAATAGAGTGCCATATAGAGTTCAGTGGATCAGATGGGGAATCGCTAGCGTCAACAGCGGAATGGCAATATCGAATAACTCACCACTCTCATCCTGGAAGGTATAGCTGCCTTGCATGAAACCGAGTGGTGTCCGCAACTGTATACCACTGTGATAGGCATACAGCTCACCTGGAGGGATGCGAGGTTGTTCTCCGATCGCTCCTGGTCCGCGCAACTCAGTACGCTGGCCATTGGCATCTGTGATGAGCCAGTGACGCTCAATCAGCTGTATCTGCCGATTCCCCTGATTTTCAATTTCAATCGTATAACCAAAGCGGAAGTGAGCCTGATCCG
>JAGOXX010000014.1 GCA_018059485.1 Aeromonadaceae bacterium
GCAGGCTGGCTGCCGGTAGTGGTGACAATCGTTCCCAGAACAGGACGCGCAGTCGGGTCAACAGGTGAAAAGTTGCATCGTGAGTGACCACCCGATCGGCCCAACGGCTGGCGGTGCGAATGATCGAGAGGAAACGGACGGCTCCTGCGGGCAGCAGATAGTTGAAGCTCTGCCGACCGAGCAACGAGAGACCGGCAACGGCAGCGGCTGACAGGAACCAGCCGGAGAGCGAGAGTAGGCCGATGCCGGCCAGCAGGGTAAACAGGCTCAATAACAGACCCGTGCTGAGTAACACCCAGTGCTGACGGTACAGGCGCAGAAAAGGCAAGAGATCACGCATGGGGGCTCCTTAGTCGTTGACGCCTGGGGCTATGGTATCGTGTGCCAGCAGGGCGTGCAGAGGTGAGCCGGGACGGCGGAGTTCAGCCGGTGTTCCCGCCGCCAGCAGTTGGCCATTTCCCAGCAGCAAGAGTTGATCGGCCTCATCGATCTGATCGAGACGGTGACTCACCATCAGCGTGGTTCGTCCCTGTTGCACACGAGCCAGCGCCGCGAGTATCCGCTGTTCATTGTCGCGATCCAGGCTGGCGGTCGGTTCATCCAGCAGCAGCAGGCGGGAAGGAAACAGCAGGGCGCGCGCCAGGGCCAGGCGTTGGGCTTGTCCTACCGACAGTCCGGCGGCACCATCACCGATGAGATAATCCCACCCCTTGCTGTGCAATATGTCCAGAGCGCCAGCTTGGGACATGGCATCCAGCAGTTGCTGGTCACTGGCGGGGCGGCCGAGGGTCAGATTGTCACGCAGGCTGCCATGGATCAGTTTGGGGTTCTGCCCTAGCCAGGCGATCTGCTGACGCCACTGTGGCATGGCCAGCTGGTTTAGCTCGATGCCCTGAATTTTCAGGCTGCCTTGGTAAGGCAGGAAGCCGAGCAGAGCGGCCAGCAGTGAACTCTTGCCCGAGCCGGTTTGCCCGATGAGCAGAGACTTCTGTCCATCGCTCAGGGTGAATGAGAGCGGCCCCACCAGCGGAACGCCCTCGGGACTGAGCACCACCAGCGACTCGGCCTCCAGGGTCAGCGGTTGGTTGTCGTCGAGTTGGTGATCGCCGCCGGGCAAGGGGAGCAGGCTCTGCTCGAGGAAAGATTCAATGGCATCGGCGGCACCGATCGCCTGCGCCTTGGCATGGTAGTGAGCTCCCAGCTCCCGCAATGGCATGTAGAAGTCGGGGGCCAGCAGCAGAATAAACAGGCCGGTGAATAGGGTGACCTTGCTGCCGTAATCGCCGAAGTCGAGGTGCTCCAGATAACTGAATCCGAAGTAGACCGCCAGTATGGCAATGGCGACCGAGGCGAAAAACTCCAGTACCGCCGAACTGAGGAAGGCCATACGCAGCACCTCCATGGTTCGTTCGCGAAACTCCTCGGAGGCGCGTGCTATGTTCTGCTGTTCGGCTTGGCTGCGGCGATAGAGACGCAGCGTGGCCATGCCCCGCAGGCGATCAAGAAAATGGCCAGACAAGCGGCGCAATGCCTCGAAGTTGCGTCGATTGGCATCGGCAGCACCGATACCGGTCAGGATCATAAACAGCGGGATCAGCGGGGCTGTGGCCAGCAGGATCAGACCGGCTGCCCAATTGACCGGGAATATGGCCAGCAGGATCAGCAGCGGTTGGAGACCACTGAGCTGGGTTTGCGGCAGGTAGCGGGCGTAGAAGTCGTGCAGATCCTCCACCTGCTCGTGGAGCAGGCTGGCCCAGCTCCCGGCGGGTTGCCGTTGCAGGTAGGCCGGTCCGCGGCGCTCCATCTCTTCTAATATCCGGGCCCGGATCTGACGACGAACCCGGGTGGCACCGGTAAAGGCGGCCCGCTCGCGGGCCATCGCCAGCAGAGCACGGGCCGTGATCATTCCCAGTAACAGCATCAGCTCCGGGAGTTGGGTGCTTTTTTGCAGACCATGAATGATGAAGCCATGCAGCAGATTAGCCAGCAGCCAGGCTTGGCCAATCAGCAGGCCGCCAGAGAGTCCGCCGTACAACACGCTGAGCGAGAGCCAGGGCGCGGCCAAACGGCGTTGCTGTCGCAGCCAGGTCAGAAGGGTTTGTTGCCGGAGTTTGTCCATCGTCTCGCCACCCACCGATAAAATTCAGGGCAAATCTATCTTTACCGCTGCGCAATGGCAAATGTTCTGCGTGCGGGATCGTGTTTATCACGAGTCAAATTGTCGCGAAGGGGGGGGACCACTATGCTTGGGATGTAACAGCGAGATCTTGGCGCGGAGGTTGTATTGAAGACGCGATTTCGGTCGATCCGGCAAAAGTTCCTGCTACTTTACCTGCTCTTCTGTGGGTTGGGCTTATTGGGTGGGGCCGGGAATTACCTGTTCTTCATTAAACCGCTGATCGGTGAGCTAGAGCGTCACTTCATTGATATCAAGGCGCAGCGGGTGGCGGCCGTATTGCAGCGCGAGTTGGTGAATCTGCAACGCATCAGTTTCGACTGGGCGTCATGGAGTGCTCTCTATCGCCATGCACAAAAGCCGGAGCCCGAGTTTGCCGCCGAAAATTTCATTCCCGAAACATTGCATGGCATGGAACTGGATCTGGTTTTGTTGTACGACCGAGAGGGACGCCTGATTAACCAGGTGTTCAGTGCGGCAGCCGAACATTCCGCGTTGCCTGGATATGTTCATCGGAACTTGCCTCGGCGACTGGTTGACTTGAAGAGGACGCTGACGAAGCCGATGGATCCGGAACACCCAGATAAAGGGATTATAGGTCTGCTATCGACCCCTGCGGGTATGCTCTTTCTTGCGATGCAACCACTGCGGCGTTCCGATCTGACTGGTCCTTCAGTCGGAGCCTTGATTTTTGGCCGACTACTGACCCCTGTCTACCAGGGGTATCTTGAACAGCAGACCGCCTTGCCATTTTCTTTGCTTCCGATTACCTCATCCGCAATGCCAAGGCTAGGCTATTCCTTGCTGGATGTGGAGCTGGGTGTTGCTCCCATAGGTGTAGCGTCCCGGAATGAACTGCTTATGGATATCCAAGTCAATGTGTTGGATATCAATTTACAACCGACTGTGCGCTTGCAGGCTGCGGCACCGCGCGAGTTGTATGGTTTGAGCTCCCATAGCCTGAAATATTCGTTCTACTTTGTGCTCGGGATCTTCGTGATGATCCTGGCGCTGCTCGTCATCTTCGTCCATTACCAGGTGACCCAACCGCTGCGTCGTTTGAGTGACTACATCGTTCTGGTTCGAAATCACGCGGACTTTGTTGCGGAGCCCAGGCTGGCTCGGGATGAGATTGGCCATTTGGCTCGGGCTTTTACGACGTTACTCGATGAGCTGATCCTCAAGCAACGGGAGCTGAGCCGACTCTCACAGGAGGATGGCTTGACTCAAGTGGCGAACCGGCGCTGCTTCGATGAGTTATGGCCCTCGGTGGTGAAGGGCGCCTGCTCGCGGGGGGATCCCCTGTCCCTCATCATGATCGATATCGACTACTTCAAGCGCTATAACGACTGCTATGGTCATCCGCAAGGCGATATGGTGCTCAAGCAGGTGGCTCTGTGTCTGCGACAGCTGGTTAGTGAGCAGACCGATCTGGTAGCCCGCTATGGCGGCGAAGAGTTCGTCGTCTACCTGCAAGGGTGTGATTTGATGCATGCCCGTCAGATTGCAGAAGCCATGTGTCAGCAGGTTCGCCAGATGGCGATACCGCATCTCGGCAGTAGTTGCGAGAGTGTGGTCACCATTAGTTGCGGAGTCAGTGGTTGCTCGGTCACGAATAGCACTTCGCCAGATTGCTGGATAAAGCAGGCCGATCTGGCGCTGTACCAGGCCAAGGCCAAGGGACGAAATCGGGTGGAGCTCCATGGGGGCTGTGACCAATAGGGAGCGGTGTCATGGCGATGGTGTGATTAAAACTCTCCCGGTTTGCTCAAAGCTTGTGCAAACGCGCGGGAATGTGAGCTTTTCGCTGCTATTCGCCGTTGATCCAGATGAAAAAACGCATATAGTAGTGCCCACACCAAGCGGGTGTAGTTCAATGGTAGAACTTTAGCTTCCCAAGCTAATAGCGTGGGTTCGATTCCCATCACCCGCTCCAAGTCGCTGCCGTGCGGGCATCGTATAATGGCTATTACCTCAGCCTTCCAAGCTGATGACGCGGGTTCGATTCCCGCTGCCCGCTCCAAGTTTTGTCTCGTTACCTCCTCTGATTGTTTACTCTATTCGCCGGACTCCGTCCGCGCTCGACGTTTCCTTCGCTTTCCTCTGAGTGCTAGAATAGCCGCCATTTCGTTTGGCCCCTGTCATGGGCATTACCACAAACAAGGCATCAAGCATGAAAGTCAAAACCCGTTTTGCTCCCAGTCCGACCGGCTTCCTGCACGTCGGCGGTGCGCGTACCGCGCTCTACTCCTGGCTGTTTGCTCGTCATAACCAGGGCGAGTTTGTCCTGCGGATCGAAGATACCGATCTGGAGCGCTCTACTCAGGAAGCGATCGACGCCATTATTGAAGGCATGAATTGGTTGGGGCTGAACTGGGAAGAGGGTCCTTACTATCAGACCAAGCGTTTTGACCGCTACAACGCCGTCATCGACGAGATGCTGGCCGATGGTCGTGCCTACAAGTGCTACTGCTCACGCGAGCGTCTGGATGCCTTGCGTGAAGGGCAGATGGCCGCCGGTGAGAAGCCGCGTTATGACGGTCGCTGCCGCGACAGCCATGAGCATCATGCCGATGATGAACCCTGTGTGATCCGCTTCCGCAATCCGCAAGAGGGTGTGGTCGCCTTTGATGACCATGTGCGTGGCCGTATCGAGTTTGCCAACAGCGAGCTCGATGATCTGATCATTCGCCGTACCGATGGTGCTCCGACCTATAACTTCTGTGTGGTTATCGACGACTGGGACATGGAGATCACCCATGTGGTGCGTGGGGAAGACCATGTCAACAACACGCCGCGCCAGATCAACATCTATAAGGCTCTGGGCGCGCCGGTACCTGAGTTTGCTCACGTGTCGATGATCCTGGGCGATGACGGCACCAAGCTCTCCAAGCGCCATGGCGCCGTGAGCGTGATGCAGTACCGCGATGATGGTTATCTGCCGGAGGCTCTGCTCAACTACCTGGTGCGTCTGGGCTGGTCCCATGGCGATCAGGAGATCTTCACCATGGCCGAGATGATCTCCCTGTTCAGTCTGGATGCCATCAGCAAGTCGGCTTCTGCTTTCAACACCGACAAGCTCAAGTGGTTGAACAACCACTACATCCGCTCTCTGGATCCGGTCTATGTCGCCAGTCACCTGGAGTGGCACATGGCCGATCAGAAGATCGACTATGCCAATGGTCCGGCACTGAGCGCCGTCGTGACCCTGCTGGCAGAACGCTGCCATACCCTGGTGGAGATGGCGACGCAAAGCCGCTACTTCTTCGAAGAGTATGAAGCCATCGACGAAGCCGCAGCCAAGAAACATCTGAAGGCGGCAGCTCGTGAGCCGCTGATGGTGATCCGTGACAAGCTGGCGGCGCTGACCGCATGGGAAGTTGAACCGCTGCACCATGTCATCCAGAGTACCGCCGATGAGCTGGGTCTGGGCATGGGCAAGGTGGGGATGCCGCTGCGAGTGGCTGTCACCGGGCTGGGCCAATCCCCTTCCATCGATGCCGTGATGCAGCTGGTGGGCCGTGAGCGGGTACTGGCGCGTCTGGATCGTGTCATCGCCCAACTCTCGACTGCTGCCGAATAAGCGGTTTTCGATCATAGACCCCGGCCTGGAGCCGGGGTTTTTTATGCGCGTCATTTTCCGATTCGCTGCATTTTTTAGCGGGTTGTGCAGTTGTTCGCCGTCTATCGGGGTGTCGTCATTTTTTTGTTGACACATTTCGGTCTGCTGCCTAATATGCGCCTCGCTTGTCGAGTGGGAACACTGGGTAAGCCGTCTGGAAACCAGCCAATCCGGATGTGTCGTCGATGATTCGATAGACGGGAAATGGGGTTATAGCTCAGCTGGGAGAGCGCTTGCATGGCATGCAAGAGGTCCGCGGTTCGATCCCGCGTAGCTCCACCAAATTTCCTGACGTGATTTTCGAAAGCATGGATGACGAACTTGCAGTTCATTCTGCACCTGTAGTGGGGTTATAGCTCAGCTGGGAGAGCGCTTGCATGGCATGCAAGAGGTCCGCGGTTCGATCCCGCGTAGCTCCACCACTACATATTCCCGGCGAGTGACATCGTGATGGTGTCGTTCGACAGAAAACCTTTGTGGGGTTATAGCTCAGCTGGGAGAGCGCTTGCATGGCATGCAAGAGGTCCGCGGTTCGATCCCGCGTAGCTCCACCACTTTCCAGTCAGCTGTCATCGACGGTTGAAACCTCTGATTTGGGGTTATAGCTCAGCTGGGAGAGCGCTTGCATGGCATGCAAGAGGTCCGCGGTTCGATCCCGCGTAGCTCCACCAAATCAACAAAAAGCCCGTCCATGTGACGGGCTTTTTGTTTATGGTCGGAAATCACTGCTCGATGGTCTCGCCTTGGGAACAGCCAGCAGTGCGCTGGCTGCCAGGTTACCCTTTACTCTATTCTTCGTCTGGAACATTTGGCTCCAGCTGTTGCTGTGTCGGTGCTCGGGGGAGACGCACCAGCAGCCGCAAGCCTCCCTCGGCAACATTTTCCGCGTGGATAGTCCCATGGTGGGCTTCGATGGCTCGTTTGGCGATGGCCAGTCCCAGACCATGGCCTCGGGTGTTGCCGATGTGGTGGAATGGCTCGAACACCTCATCCAGCAGCTCGGGCGGTATGCCGGGGCCTGTGTCCTGAACCGTGATCAGATACCAGGCCTCCTCTTGCTCCAGGCGGATGCGGATCTCGGCGCCAACCGGTGTGTGCTGGAGGGCGTTGCGAACCAGATTGTCGAAGGCCCGCCACAAGAGCTCGCCGCGGCAGGGGAGCAGACACTCCTGCTCGGTGGCGATCTGCAGGATCAGCGGGTGATCCTGATCCTCGAAACGGACATCATCGACCAGGCTCTGCAGCAGGGCGACCAGATCCAGGTAATCTTCCTGAGGCTGGGGAACACCTGACTCGAGGCGAGCCAGGGTTAATACTTCGCTGATCATGTTGTTCAGCCGCATGGTCTCATGCTCCAGCCGCTCGAGCATCTCCGGCAGTCGCTGGGGATCTTGTCGCACCAGGCCGATGGCGACCTGCAAGCGGGCCAGCGGTGAGCGCAAGTCATGGGAGATATCGTGCAACAACCGACGTTGGGTGCTGAGCAGCTGTTTAAGTTGCAAGGCCATCCGATCGGCGTCATGGCCGAGTTCGCCGAGTTCATCCCGGCGATGTCCCATCTGCTGACTCATGGCTACATCAAATTTTCCGGTCGCTATCTGCCGCATGCCATCGCGCAGGATGCGGATTGGCCGAACCAGATAGCGGGTCAGCAGTAAACTGAAGAGCAGACTGGCGAGTAGGGCACTGATGGGCAAGAGCATCGGGGTATCGAGCATGCTAAACAGCAGGTTGCCATCAGGCGGCAGCATGCGATTGAGCAGGAAAACTGTGACTAGCTGGCCATCTGGCAGCTGAACCTGTCGTACCGTTGCACGCCGATCGGGTGGCTGAGGTGTTTGTTCCACCACTGCCAAGGCCTGGTGCCAAGCGGACGGCGGCACCTCGCGGCCAAAGAGATCCTTTCCCTGGCCATTGACGACCAGAGGTATTTTCCCTTTGGCGATACTCGACATCTCGAGTGGCTGACCACGAGGGGGCTGTGGCGGGCGCAGCTCACTCGGAGGCATATCCTCCGGTGGCCCCATCGGCTCTCCTCCCGGATTTTCGGTCGGGGGATGTTCGGCGGTCGCGGGGGGAGGCAGCAGACTGCCCATCTCGGCTACCCGTGCGGCGCCGCCCTGTTGCAGAGCCCGCGCCGTCGTCTCAATGATGAAACCGACCCGCTTGTCATCCGCCAGTTGATCCGGATTTTGTAACCGGGCCTCGTCATACAGACGCACCATGGCAACGGCGCCGAGCGCCATCAAGAGCAGCGAGAGCCAGAAGCCGAGAAATATCTTCCAGAACAGATTCATCAGCGGGCATCCAACAGCTGGTAGCCGATGCCGCGTACCGTCTGGATGGGGCTACGGCCATCCGCCAGCAGACCCAGCTTCTGTCGCAGATTGCTGATATGGACATCCAAACTGCGATCATAGCGAGTCAGGGGGCGACCCAAGATCTGTTCGGAGAGCTGATTTTTACTCAATACCTGACCGACATGTTGGCACAGAGCGGCCAGCAGACTGAACTCTGTGCTGGTCAGATCCAGCAGTTGCTCCTGCCAGAACGCCTGGCGTTTTCGTGTCGAGAGTTGCAAGGCCCCGAGCTGATACTCGCCATCGCTGCTGTCCACCTTTTCGGGGGCGCTGCGACGCAGAATGGCGCGGATGCGAGCCACCAACTCGCGGGGGGTACAGGGCTTGGCGACGTAATCGTCGGCTCCTGTCTCCAGCCCAAGGATGCGATCGACATCGTCACCGCGAGCGGTGATCATCAGCACCGGCAAATTACTCTGTTGCCGCAACTGGCGCAGTACCTCGCTACCATTCATCAGCGGTAGCATCTGGTCGAGCAGCAGTATGTCAAACTCCCCCGAGCGAGCGGCCTGCAAACCACTGCGGCCATCGTGGCAGAGCGTTACGGCAAAGCCCTCGCGGCTGAGATAGTCGTGCTGCAAGGCACACAATTCCTGATCATCATCGACCAATAGAACCCGGATCATAAAGCTACTCCGTAAGCGGTAACTGGGCCCTCATCGCGCAGACGAGGTTCTGAGCCTCATGATACGAAATGGCCTCTGCTGAACAAGCACTCGGCGACAAATGACCTCGACTTTACCTTATTTTACACGGGGCTGTGCCTTGGTTGGCTCCCTTGACTCCTCTGGCTTCGCCGTCAGCCAGCTGGTCAGTGGCGGATGAAGCTGCTCCAGGATCTGCTGCTGCCCTTGGGCATTCGGATGCAGCCCATCGGGGAGCAGCAAGGCGGGATCCAGGATCACCTCGGTCATGAAAAACGGCAGTAAGGGTACCTGATAACGGCTGGCCAACTCCGGATAGATGGATTCGAATTGCTGGATATAGCGAGCCCCGTAATTCGGTGGTAGCCGGATCTGGGTCAAGATGGCATGGATGTCGCGGGTTTTGAGTTGTTGCAGCATGAGATCCAGACTCTGTCGCGTCAGTTTCGGCGGCAGGCCGCGCAACCCATCATTGGCGCCCAATTCGATGAGTACCCAATCGGGTTGATGGCTCTGCAGTGCCGCCTCCAGACGAGCTAATCCCCCTTGGGTGGTTTCACCACTGACGCTGGCGTTGATGAGCTGGATGTTGACGCCTTGCTGCTGCCAGCGCGCGGCCAGCAGGGCCGGCCAGCTCTGCTCCGGGGCGAGCTGATAGCCAGCACTTAAGCTGTCGCCATAGACGAGCAGGGTGGTAGCATGGCTGGTAACGACGCAGAGTGCGCAAAAGGCACAGAGGATCCGGAGCATGGCAGAACCTTCGATGATAGTGGTACGGAACGTGAGCCAACGAGTCACGTTAGGCGCTGAAACTCTGACCATACTTCAGGGGATAGATCTGGAAGTCAAGGCGGCGGAGACGGTGGCGCTGGTTGGCGCCTCTGGTTCGGGAAAATCGACTCTGCTGAGCCTGTTGGCTGGCCTGGATCTGGCCAGTGAGGGGGATATCGAGGTGGCCGGCATGAGGCTGGCTGCGCTGGATGAGGAGGGGCGTGCCCGTCTGCGAGCCGAGCAGATCGGCTTCATCTTCCAATCCTTTTTGCTGTTGCCTGGACTGACGGCACTGGAGAACGTCATGCTGCCGGCCGAAATTCGGGGTCTGCCCCAGGCCCGCGAGAAGGCCACTCGTCTGCTGGGTGAGGTGGGGCTGGCGGATCGGCTCCAGCATCACCCGGCCCAGCTCTCCGGCGGCGAACAACAGCGGGTGGCGATTGCCCGCGCGTTCATCGGTCAGCCTGCTCTGTTGCTGGCCGATGAGCCGACTGGCAATCTGGATCGCCACACGGGTGACAAGATCGCCGATCTGCTCTTTCAACTGAACCGGGAGCATGGCACCAGTCTGGTCATCGTGACCCATGACGAGGGGCTGGCGGCCCGTTGCGATCGTCGGCTGCATCTGCAGGGGGGGCGCCTGCAAGAGTCCGCACCGGCGGAGCCGACCCTCGGAGTCCAGCCATGAATTCGCCGGTGGATAGCCGTCCGGTCGCCGGGCTGTGGCCCTTGGCGCGGCGCCTAGCCTGGCAAGAGGGGCGCCACGGTATCCTGCGGGGTTTTGTGCTGGCGCTGGCGCTGGCGATCGCCTGCGTCTTGTGTGTCAGTCTGGTGGCCGATCGGCTGCAACAGGCGTTGGGCTTGGGCAGTCGGGAGTTTCTGGCGGCGGATCTGGTGTTGCAGAGTAGTCGCGAGGTTCCAGCCAGCCAGTTGCAGGCCTTGCCGCCAGCCATTGAGATGAGTCGCACCTTAAGTTTCTCCTCGATGCTGTTTGTCGGTGATGTGATGCAATTGGCCTCGGTCAAGGCAGTCAGCAGTGGCTACCCCTTCTATGGTCAGTTGCAGTTGAGCCCCGCAGGAGCGGTGAAGCCTGGGGAGATCTGGTTATCGCCGCGACTGATGGCGCTGCTGCAGGCTCGCAGCGGCGATGAGCTTGAACTGGGCGCGATCACCCTCAAGGTGGCCGGGCAGTTGTTGCAGGAGCCGGATGAGAGCTTCTCTCCCTTCTTGTTGGCTCCCAGAGCCATGATTCACCTGGAGGATGTGGCCCGCGCCCAGGTGATCCTGCCGGGGAGTCGACTCCAGTATCGCTACCTGTTTCGCGGCCAGTGGCAGGCGGTGGCCGACTGGCAGGTCAGGTTGCAACCGACATTGACCATTGACCAGCGGCTGCTGCAGCCGGGCAAGAATACTCAGCTCAGTGGTGGCGCTCTGCAGCGCAGCGAGCGTTTCTTTCGTCTGGCCTCCTTGATGGGGTTGCTGCTGGGGGCTATGGCGATGCAGATTGCGATGAGCCACTTCACTCGTCGCCAGGCGGATCACCTGGCGTTGTTGAAGACTCTCGGTGCCAGTCGGCATCAGCTGTGGTTCTGGATGCTGGGCTTGCTCGGCTTGCTGACGGGGGTTGCCTTTGTGTTGGGCGGCGTACTGGGTTACCTGTTGCACCTGGGTTTTTTACAACTGCTGGGGAGTTTACTGCCTCCCGAGATGCCGCCGCCCTCCTGGCAGCCGTTTGTTCTGGGCGCCGTGGTCAGTCTGTTGATCACCTTGTTGCTCTCTTTTGTGCCATTTTGGCGCCTGTTGGCAACACCACCGCAACGAGTGCTGCGACAGCAGCTGCATGGCGATGTACCTGGCTGGCTGGCCTTGCCATTGATTACCGGGGGGACCCTGCTGCTGGGCTGGTGGTTTACCGGGGATGCGCGGTTAAGTCTCGGCCTGCTGCTGGGTATGGCGTTGTTGCTGCTGATGCTGGGAATTTTGGCCTATGGGCTTTTGTGGGTACTACCGGAGGGGCGGGCCGGCACTGGCTTGGCGTTGGCACTGCGTCATCTGCGGCGTGAGCGCTGGAAGAGCCTGAGTCAACTGGCGGCGATTGCCTTGGCTTTGTTATTGATTGGCGTTCTGTGGGCCAGCCGTGCGGCGATCCTGGCCGGTTTTGATCAGCAGCTGCGTGGCGATCTGCCAAACCGTTTTGCGCTGAATATTGCCGATGCCGACAAAGCCGGGTTGCAGCTCTGGCTGCAACAGCGGCAGATAGCCCATTCATCCTTTTATCCGGTCATTCGGGGACGGTTGACCCAGATCAATGGCCAGGCGGTGGCGCAAGAGGAGGGGGACGCAGGCCGTGCTGGGGTCAACCGGGAGCTCAGTATGACCTGGTTGGCTCAGTCGCCAACTCATAATCAGCTGGTTGCCGGTCAATGGTGGCACCCTGATGAGCGTGGCCTCGTGTCGGTCGAGCTGGGGGTTGCCGAGCGGCTTGGTATTGAGCTCGGAGATACTCTGCAGTTCAGCATCGAAGGTCGCCTCATTGCAGCTCGGGTCGGTTCGTTGCGACGGGTCAATTGGCAGGAGATGCAGCCGAATTTCTTTATGATCTTTTCCCCCGACCTGTTGCAGGATTTCCCGGCCAGCTGGCTGGTTAGTCTCCGGCTGCCGGCATCCCAGCCCCGGCTGGAGGTCGAGCTGGTGCGCCAGTATCCGGCACTGACGCTGATCGATACCGACAGCATCATGCAGCGGCTACAAGAGGTTCTTGAGCAGATCAGCCGGGCGCTCGGACTGATGTTCAGCCTGGTGGCGCTGGCGGCCGTGCTGGTGTTGTTTACTCAGGTGCAAGCCGGTATCGCACTACGCTGGCAGGAGCTGGTGTTGATGCGAACTCTGGGGGCCGGACAAACTCTGTTGCGTCGCGCCCTGCGCTGGGAGCTGGTGGCCACTGGTGCTCTGGCTGGGTGCGCGGCGGCGCTCTGCTGTGAAGGTGTCATGTGGCTGCTGATGCAGCTGTGGAGCGAGCTGGCCTGGCAGCCGCACTACCTGCTCTGGCTGGTGCTGCCACTGCTGGGAGTGGGGCTGGTTCTGCTGGCTGCCTACGGGCCTATGCAGCGCCTGCTCGGTGCCGTTCTGGCCCGCCGTTTACGCCAAAGCTGAGGGTGGCCGGGATCAGATCTCGGCCACGGAAATGCGCGATTTGCTCTCTTTGAACAGGTGCCGCAGTGCGGGGGCCAGATCGGGATGCCGGAAATGAAAACCGGCATCCAGCAGCCGTTGCGGCACCACATTTTGGCCATAGAGCAGCAGATCGGCCATCTCACCCACCAGCAGCCGGAGTAGCCAGCCAGGGGTTCGCAGCCTATGGGGTTTGCCCAACGTCTGGGCCAGCAACCGGGCGAACTCCTGCTGGCTGACGGCGTGTGGGGCTGTCCCGTGATAGACCC
This sequence comes from Aeromonadaceae bacterium, assembly GCA_018059485.1. Lineage (GTDB taxonomy): Bacteria > Pseudomonadota > Gammaproteobacteria > Enterobacterales > Aeromonadaceae > Pseudaeromonas. The sequence continues at coordinate 13,014 of JAGOXX010000014.1, forward strand.
CCTGACAGTTGGTGTGCTCGAGCAAGAAGGCGATGATAGCGACCAGATCCTCCAGCAGTATCCAGGAGATCTGCTGCTGCCCATCGCCAATGGGGCTTCCGGCACCTAGCCGATAGGCGGGTAGCATCTTGGCCAAAGCTCCTCCCTCACGCCCCAGCACCATACCGATCCGCAAGATGCAGACGCGACAGCCATAGTCGGCAGCCTCCTGGGCCAGCTCCTCCCAACGGCGGCAAACCTCATGGGTGAATTCCGGGTGGACTCGAGGCTCCTGCTCCGTGATGAGTTGTGCCCCTTGGCGACCGTAAAAGCCGATGGCGGAGGCATTGATCCAGGTCTGGGGTGGGTTGCAGCAGTGGCGCAACCGTTCGAGCAGAGCTTCGGTCAGTTGCCAACGACTCTCGCAGATGCGGCGCTTCTGCTGCTGGGTCCAGCGTCGGGCGGCGATGGGCTCGCCAGCCAGATTGATGATGGCATCGAAGCCATCCAGCGAGTCAATCTCATCCAATGTCAGAAATTGTTCGATCCGGGGCCCAAGGCGGCGCTCGGCACTCGGCTTGTTACGGGTCAAGACGCACAGGCTATGGGTTTTTCCGAGCGTGGTGACCAGCTGGTGGCCGATAAAACCGGTGGCGCCGGTGATCAATATACGCATGAGGTGCTCCTATTCGCATCGGGCTGCCAGCACTATGGTGCGTGCTTCTTTACTGATCTTAGTCTTGCTTGCCATGCCGTGGGGGTAAACGCGTGGTGATGGCGCTTCATTTCGATGACAATCTCGTGATCTTATCCACATTAACTGTGGGTAAGTTTGTAGATTACTACTGGAATTGTTGCTGATAGATGGCTACACGCCATGGCTGATGCGGCCTGCTTGCTCCGGGCTCTAGAGCGCGTGAGTCGGGCTGTTTTTGCGGCGGGTTATCAGACATCAGCCGGTTCTGGAGAAAAAAGGCTCTGTCCTGGCAACCTATCGGGAATGAATGTAGAGGGATGGAGTCGAGGACGAAAAACAGAGTGTTGGCGGCATGGATGCCGCCATCAAGCCTACATGGATGTATTCACGGCGTCTCTGCGTTCGTTCGGACTCCAGGGCTGCATCGAATGGACCTCACAACGCATACCTGGTGAAAAGCCAAAAAAAGGGAGCGCTTGGCGCTCCCTTGTCATTGTCGCATCGGGCATCAGGCCTTGCTGGCTGCTTCGGCTTGAGCTGACTGGATGGCAGTCAGGGCAATGGTGTAGACGATGTCGTCCACCAGGGCTCCCCGTGACAGATCGTTCACCGGCTTGCGCATGCCTTGCAGCATGGGGCCGATAGAGACCAGATCCGCCGAACGCTGCACCGCCTTGTAGGTGGTATTGCCGGTGTTCAGATCCGGGAAGATGAACACGGTCGCTTGACCTGCGACCGGAGAGTTTGGCGCCTTGGACTTGGCAACGTCCGCCATGATGGCCGCATCGTATTGCAACGGACCGTCGATGATCAGATCCGGACGCTTCTCCTTGGCCAGGCGAGTGGCTTCACGCACCTTGTCGACATCGGCACCGGCACCAGAGGTCCCGGTGGAGTAGGAGATCATGGCGACGCGCGGTTCGATACCAAAGGCTTTGGCCGAATCAGCCGACTGGATGGCGATTTCTGCCAACTGCTCGGCATTCGGATCCGGGTTGATGGCACAGTCACCGTAGACCAGCACCTGATCCGGCAGCAGCATGAAGAAGACCGAGGAGATCAGTGAGGATCCCGGGGCTGTCTTGATGATCTGCATCGGCGGGCGGATGGTATTGGCAGTGGTGTGCACGGCACCGGAAACCAGACCGTCGACCTCGTTGCGTTCGAGCATCATGGTGCCGAGCACCACGTTGTCTTCGAGCTGTTCACGGGCGACGACCTCGGTCATCCCCTTGCTCTTGCGCAGTTCAACCAGGCGCGGCACGTAGCGCTCACGAACATCGAGAGGATTGATGATCTCGACGCGATCGTTGAGGACAACCCCTTGCTGCTCGGCGACACGACGGATCTCGTCCGGGTTACCCAGCAGCACCGGACGGCCAATGCCGCGCTCGGCGCAGATGGCGGCTGCCTTGATGGTCCGCGGCTCTTCGCCCTCCGGCAGCACGATCCGCTTATTGGCTTCGCGAGCCTGCTCGGTGAGCTGGTAGCGGAAGGCTGGCGGGCTCAGACGACGGGAGCGGCTCGATGTGGCGGTCAGGGAGTCGAGCCAGTGTTTGTCGATGTGGCCGGCGACATAGTCCTGAACCAGTTCGATGCGCTCGATGTCATCGGCCGGAATTTCCAGATTGAAATTTTGCAGGCTGACGGCTGTTTGCCATGTGTTGGTGTCGATCATCATGATCGGCAGACCGGTCTGCATGGCCTGCTGACACAAGGCCATGACCTGCGGCTCCGGATGATAGTTGCCGGTCAGCAACAGGGCACCGAGCTTGACGCCATTCATCGCGGCTAGGCAGGCAGAGACGATGACATCGGAACGGTCACCGGAAGTCACCAGCAGGCTGCCCGGACGGAAATGCTCGACCATGTTGTGGATGGAGCGGGCGCAGAAAGTCACCTGATGCAGGCGGCGCTTGTCGATTTCCCCTTCGTTGAGGATCTTGGCGTTCAGATGCGTGGCCAGGTCCTTGGCGCGCGGGGCGATCAGCTGGGTGTTCCACGGAATGCAACCCAGGATGCGCAACGGACTCTTGCCGAAGAATTGCAGCACTTCCAGATTGTTTTCCATGTCACCACTGCTGTGGTGGGCCTCGAACATCTCGGTCAAGTCGGGACGAGTGATACCATGTTCATCGACCGGCGCGCCCACCTTGTTGATGATGCAACCGACAATTCGCTTGTTCTGCACACCACCGAAGTTGGAGCTGGTGATCTCGATACGCTCCTTGAGCTTCTGGCTGGAATCGTTACCAGGATGGGTAACAAAGACCATGTCGGCATCCAGTGCGCTGGCGATCTCGTAGTTGAGCTTGTTGGCAAAGGGTTGTTTGTCGACTGGTACCAGACCTTCAACCACCACCACTTCGGCGCCACTCTCTTTAACGTGATTTTCATTCATGGCCACAATCTCTTCGAGCAAGACTGCGGTATTGCCGGAGGAGATCATGTTCTCTGCATAATGCAGGGAGAGTGGTTCAGGAGGGGTGATGTTGGAGCCGGCGCGGATGACGGCAGTTGAGGCTTCTGGGCCTGAGTGAGCAAGTTTCGGTTGAGCGACCGGTTTGAAGAAGCTGACGTTGACCCCGTGTCTTTCCATTGCTCGGACCATGCCGAGACTCACGGAGGTGACGCCTACACCGGAGCCAATCGGGATAAGCATGATAGTGCGTGCCACTGGTATATCCCCTAGTTGATGAACATTTGGCTAACTAAAAGGCTGCCAGAAGGCAGCCTTGCTATTTTACCTAGTCTGCATCAGGCCGCCACCAATTCCAGCGCATCATTGGCAATTACCCACTCCTCGTTGGTCGGGATAACCAGAGCCGTGGTGCTGCCCGTTTCGGTAATGATTCCCTGCTTGCCAAAACGAGCCTTCAGATTCGCTTCGCTGTCGACCTTGAAGCCCAGCAATGCCAGACGATTCAGGGTCATTTCACGGATTGGTGCCGAGTTCTCACCGATGCCCCCCGTGAACACCACAGCATCCAGACGACCGTCGAGAGCTGCCGTGTAGCTGGCAATGCTCTTGGCCAGACGGTAGCAGTAGAGATCCATGGCCCGCTTGGCGGTCTCATCGCTTTGATAGTTATCTTCGACGAAGCGGCAGTCACTGGTGACACCGGTCAGCCCCAGCAGACCGGACTCCTTGGTCAGCATGGTGTTGATGGTCTCCAGGCTCATGCCAAGGCTATCGTGCAAATGGAAGATGATGGCCGGATCCAGGTCGCCGCAGCGAGTTCCCATCACCAGACCTTCCAGCGGTGTCAGCCCCATGGAGGTATCGACCGACTGACCATTCTTGATGGCACAGACAGAGCCGCCGTTACCCAGATGACAGTTGATGATATTCAGCTCATTAAGTGGCTTGCCCAGGATCTCGGCGGCCTGCAGGCTGATGTAGTAGTGACTGGTGCCATGCATGCCATACCGACGAATGCCATGTTCGGCATACATGGTGTAGGGCAGGGCATACAAATAGGCACTTGCAGGCATACTCTGGTGGAAGGCGGTATCAAATACCGCGACGTTCGGCAGCCCAGGAAATGCTTTCTGGGCGGCACGAATACCCACCAGATGGGCTGGATTGTGCAAGGGTGCCAGGGCGATGCAGGCTTCGATGCCCTCAAGCACGGCATCGTCGATGATCACGGATCGAGTGAATTTTTCGCCGCCATGAACGACTCGATGGCCAATGGCGAAAAGGTTTTCACGTAGGTCCGGTTTTTTGGCCAGAATCTGGTTTACGATGAAGCTCAGGGCTTCGCCATGAGCGGCTCCCGCTCCCAGTTCGGCGGACTCTTTTTGATCGGCCAGTTTCCACTTGATGCGCGCATCATCCAGGTGCAGGCATTCTGCCAACCCAGAGAGTTGCTCGTCACCGGTAGCGGCATCAATGACGGCAAATTTGAGGGAAGAACTGCCACAGTTCAGTACGAGGACCAGTTTGCTGCTCATTCGTAGTAAATCCTATCTATCTTTTTAACGGGTTTACTGCCTGGAATGGGTAGTTTTCCAGCAGAGTTAACGTATGCTTACATTAAAGGTGCTGTTAGCGCGTCCGGCTTCAAGACATCTGCTACAACCTCAGAATGTAATCTGTGAGGCTCGATGAGGCGAAGTGCCGGAAAATCAAGCGCGGGAAGGATACAGGGGAAGCACAAAAATAACAATTCATCTCGTTGTAAAGCATGTAACCGTTTTCAAAGTGTGGTTATTGGCCTTGAGGTAGAAGATATGACTGCTTTTAACGAAAAGATACAAATGGGCCATGGCTATCTCTCTCTGTGGCCGAAAGAGAAGTCCCTCGCCGCGTTGTTCCCGGAAAATCGCGTGATTGCTGCCGTCGAGTTCGCCGTGAAGTGGGTACCCGCCGTGGTGGTGTGCAGCCTGCTGCTGCAGTATCACGTCGGTCTGCCAGCGATGTGGCCCGTGGTTATTGCGAGCGTACTGTTCATGGTGAGTCTGCCGCTACAAGGCTATTACTGGTTGGGGCAGCGCGCAGAGACACCACTGCCGCCATCGCTATCCCGCTGGTATGCCGAGATCAACGAGAAGATGGGGAAGAGCCACCTGAACAGTAAACCCAGGTATTGGGAGTTGGCGGAGACGCTGAAGATGGCATTCCAGAAGCTCGATCGGGCGATGATCTACTATTGAGTGCTACAGGGTTGAATGAATAAAGCCACCGTGATGGTGGCTTTTTCATTGGGATGAGACAGACCAATCAGTAAATCACATTGGGGTGATATTTGCCGATGATGTCACGGATGGTATCCATGGTCTCTTTTTTCGGTGGGTGAATGTCACCCAGCATGTACTTTTCACCCATGGCTTCCCACTTGTGTTTACCCAGCTCGTGATAGGGCAATAGCTCCACCTTCTCGACGCAGCCGTTTAGCTCATCGTGGATGAAGCGTCCGAGCGCTTCGGCGCCTGCCACGTCGTCACTCCAACTGGGGACCACGACATAGCGTAGCCACATCTTCTTGCCCTTCTTGGCCAGATAACGGGCAAAATCCAGGCAGTACTTATTGCTGACATGCGTCAATGGAATGTGAATGTCATCATTCATGTGCTTGATGTCGAGTAGCACCAGATCCGAGACATCGAGCAGGGCGTCCAGGGCTTGATCATAGTGACGAATGAATCCATTGGTGTCGAGGCAGGTGTGGATGCCGTGTTGCTTACATGCCTTGAATAGCTCGGTAACGAACTCTTTTTGCAGTGTGGCTTCGCCACCGGAGGCGGTTACACCACCACCCGAAGCGTTAATGAAGTGCCGGTAGGTGAGCAGATCTTTCATCAGCTCATCGACTGTCACCTCTTTGCCCCCACCGGTATCCCAGGTGTCGCGGTTATGGCAGTAGAGGCAGCGCATCAGGCAGCCCTGCATGAAAACGATGAAGCGAATGCCGGGTCCGTCGACAGTGCCACAGGTCTCAACCGAGTGGATCCGCCCCTTGAGTGGCGCCGAATTTGGCATAGATAGGCTCCGATAGATTTATTTTGTCTGCCATTTTAAGCGATTAGTGCCATGAACTCACTGAGTTTAGCCACTCGCTCTTTGTGATTTTAGCCGAGCCGGAAATAAAAAACCCCCGGCAAGCCGGGGGTTTTGCAAACCACTCACGCAATCCGTATTACATGGATTGAGTGAAGGTACGGGTGATGACGTCTTGCTGTTGTTCCTTGGTCAAGGAGTTGAAGCGGACGGCATAACCAGAGACGCGGATGGTCAACTGCGGATACTTCTCCGGGTTTTCCATGGCGTCGAGCAGCATTTCACGATTCATGACGTTGACGTTCAGGTGTTGACCGCCTTCGACATTGGCTTCGTGGTGGAAGTAACCATCCATCAGACCAACCAGGTTCGCCTTCTGGGAGTCAGCTTGCTTGCCCAGTGCGTTTGGCACGATAGAGAAGGTGTAGGAGATACCATCCTTCGCATAGGCAAACGGCAGCTTGGCGACTGAAGTCAGAGAGGCAACCGCACCCTTCTGATCACGACCGTGCATCGGGTTGGCACCTGGGCCAAACGGAGCACCGGCACGACGACCATCCGGAGTGTTACCAGTCTTCTTACCGTACACCACGTTGGAGGTGATGGTCAGTACAGACTGAGTCGGGATGGCGTTGCGATAGGTCTTGTGAGTGGCAATCTTCTTCATGAAGCGCTCAACCAGGTCGCAAGCGATGGCATCAACGCGCTCATCGTTGTTACCGAATTGCGGGTATTCGCCTTCGATTTCGAAGTCGATGGCCAGACCGTCTTCATCACGGATTGGCTTGACCTTGGCGTACTTGATGGCAGACAGGGAGTCGGCGGTCACAGACAGACCAGCGATACCACAAGCCATGGTACGGATCACATCACGGTCATGCAGAGCCAGCTGAATAGCTTCGTAGCTGTACTTGTCGTGCATGTAGTGAATGATGTTCAGAGCGGTGACGTATTGGGTAGCCAGCCAGTCCATGAAATGGTCCAGGCGATCCATGACGTCATTGAACTCCAGATATTCACCCTTGACTGGTTCAGTCTTAGGACCGATCTGGATCTTCATCTTCTCGTCGATACCACCGTTGATGGCATACAGCATGGTCTTGGCCAGGTTGGCACGCGCACCAAAGAACTGCATCATCTTGCCGACGATCATCGGGGAGACGCAACAAGCGATGGCGTAGTCATCGTTGTTGAAGTCGGTACGCATCAGGTCGTCGTTTTCGTACTGTACGGAAGAGGTATCGATAGAAACCTTGGCACAGAACTTCTTGAAGCCCATCGGCAGCTTTTCAGACCACAGGATGGTCATGTTTGGCTCAGGGGACGGACCCATGGTGTACATGGTGTTCAAGTAGCGGAAGGAGTTCTTGGTAACCAGGGTACGGCCATCGACGCCCATACCACCGATGGATTCGGTTGCCCAAATCGGATCGCCAGAGAACAGGGTGTCGTATTCCGGAGTACGCAGGAAACGAACCATACGCAGCTTCATCACCAGGTGATCGATCAGCTCTTGCGCGTCTTGTTCGGTGATCAGACCCTTCTTCAGGTCGCGCTCGAAGTAGGCATCCAGGAAGGTGGCGGTACGGCCGAAGGACATGGCAGCACCGTTTTGTGACTTGACGGCACCCAGGTAGCCGAAGTAGGTCCATTGAACCGCTTCTTGTGCAGTAGTGGCCGGGCCAGAGATGTCACAACCATACTTGGCTGCCATCTCTTTCAATTGACCCAGAGCACGGTGCTGTTCGCAGATCTCTTCGCGCAGACGAATGGTGGCTTCCAGGTCTTCACCGGCTTCCAGCTTGGCTTGCAGGGACTTGAACTGGGCCAGCTTATCGGCCATCAGGAAGTCGATACCGTACAGAGCCACACGGCGATAGTCACCGATGATACGGCCACGGCCGTAGGCATCCGGCAGACCAGTGATGACGCCAGACTTACGGCAGTTCATGATGTCTTTGGTGTAGACATCGAATACGCCTTGGTTGTGGGTCTTGCGGTAGTCGGTGAAGATCTTCTTCAGCTGCGGATCCAGTTCACGGCCATAAACCTGGCAGGAACCTTCAACCATCTTGATGCCGCCGAATGGAATGATGGCGCGCTTCAGTGGCTTGTCGGTTTGCAGACCAACGATCTTTTCCAGATCGTGTTCGATATAACCGGCACCGTGAGAGGTAATGGTAGAAGCCAGGTCGGTGTCGAAATCAACCGGAGCATGGGTGCGGTTTTCTTCCTTGATGCCTTCCATGACCTTGTTCCACAGGGTAGTGGTGGCCTCGGTAGCACCAGCGAGGAAGCTTTCATCGCCTTCGTACGGGGTGTAGTTCT
>JAGOXX010000074.1 GCA_018059485.1 Aeromonadaceae bacterium
CATCAATCACACGCGCATATAAATAACCGAGGTCTGCATATCACTGGCCATATATTCCATTCTGACTTGGCAAACGACATTAACTTCGGCAGCCTTCCCCCATCGAGTTGCCATTTCGATTACCGCCGTGCCGGAGGCTGACCCGAAGTCGCACGGGCCGCAGCATAAACTAGAAACAACGCGGTTACGTTCAGAAGCAATCAAGAGTTTCGCAATAAATTGATATACCGAGCCAGGCGTCGATAATCGACGGCTGCCACACTATCGACAAATATCCAAAGCCGACGAGGGTGAGGTCCATCCAGATCCAGCCACAGAAAGCCGGCGCCAATCCGCGATCCCAGGCCCAGCGTGTAACGTGCCGCTTGCCACTCGACTTGATCTCCCTGGAGCGTCACCTCGAATCGGCAACGCCGCGCGCGGTAGAGGCTATAACCCAGGCTCAGCGAGAGAAGAAGCCCGAAACTGCTGGCATAGCCCCCCTGCAGGGCATCCCACAGCAGGGCACCGAGCAACAGGTGGCTGACAATCAGAACCCACTGCTGACGCCGCGATGGCTCAACCCGGATGACGTGCCTGGTGGTGAGCAAGGATTACCTCAATCATCTCGTGGAGTTCAACATCGGCCGACTGCTCACCTCGCAGCAACCAGCGAAAAAGTTGCAGATCCGAGGATTCAAGCAAACGGGCGAATCCTCGTTGCAATCGCTCATCCAGCCGCGACAGATCCTCCTCCACAAAGGGCAGCAGGATGACGTCCAGCTCCAGCATGCCGCGGCGACACTGCCAGCGCAGCCGATCCCACTCTCGATCATTTAACATTCAACACTCCAGAGACCCACAATGAACGGCTGCATGGTAACAAGGGGGCTTTCCTGCTGACAAACGACAGCACCGTCATTACCATGGTAGTCACAGAAATTCATATCACCCTCTGGTGCCACTAACAGGAATTGCCGATGTCAGCCATCATCCCATCCTCGATCCAGCTATTCCCTGTCTCACCGACCCTCTTTCCACTGACACGACTCGGTATCATCCAACTTTCTGGTGCCGATCGAGTCAAATATCTACAAGGCCAGGTCAGCTGTGACGTGCAAGCTCTGCAACTTGGTCAGCAATGCCTGGGCGCCCACTGTGATGCGAAAGGGAAAATGTGGAGTAGTTTCCGCCTGCTGGTACTCGAAGATGCGCTGTTGTTGCTGACTGAAATGAGCCTGCTTCCCCGCTCGCTGGCCGAACTGAAAAAATATGGCGTCTTCGCCAAGGTCGAGATCCAGGATGCGAGCAGCGAGTATCAGTTGACGGGGCTTGCCGGAACGGGCAGTGACGATTGGATGCGGCAGCAGCATGGTCTCTCCGAGAGCGGCGTGCTGGCTGATGGCATGGCGGCCCAAATCGAAGCCGACCGCTGGCTGCTACTGACTCAATCCGCTGCAGTGAGCGACTTGGTCCAGCAGCAAGAGGCAGATTGGTGGGGAATGGAGATACTGGCTGGACTACCCCACATGAGCGCCGAGCACCAGGGGGAGTACATACCCCAGATGGTCAATCTGCACGCCCTGGGTGGTATCAGCTTCACCAAAGGCTGCTACATGGGGCAAGAGACCATAGCCCGCGCCAAGTACCGGGGAGCCAACAATCGAGGGCTCTTTATCCTGCAGGGGCAAAGTAGCCATCCACTCCGGGTCGCCGACACTCTCGAGGTAGCGCTAGGCGATCAGTGGAAGCGCTCGGGCCAGATACTGGATTGCTGGCAAAAGGACACTCAGCTTTTGCTCACAGCCGTTCTGCCGCTGGATACCGAGCCACAGGCCCGATTCCGCTGCAAGGAGTATCCGGAGAGCTCGCTATTCCTGCTCCCCTTGCCCTACTCACTCCAGGATTAATAAAGAATTTCTCTTGGCCATCCACTCCTGTGCCTGAATAGGCGCAGGAGTAGCAGCTGGAATGGCGCCAACTAATGGAGGATCAGCAGATCCCCCCGGTGCTGTTGCAGCAGAGAGTGAATATGGCTCCCCATCGACAGATGCGGGTGCTCACTCTTGCCAGCCCCGACAATCAATAGATGGGTCTGCGGTGAGAGCAATGCCTGGCGCATCACATCACCAGCATCCCCCTGAACAATCTGCCAACGCCGCGGCGCCCGGGGGAGCCCCGCCAGCCAATCTGCCAATTGGTGCTCGGCTCGGCGCAGCCGAATCTCGGCCTCTTGGGGGGCAGGATTATCGACATCCTCGACGGTCTGGGTCTGCACATGCAATACGGTCAACTCGGCACCCAAGCGTCGGCTCAAAGCCTCAGACCTGTGCAGCAAACCGAATCCGACCTCGTTGAGTTCAATCGCCAGCTGAAACTGCACCGGCTGTCCCCAGAAGGGCCTATCGCTGTCAAGGAGCATCAAGTCATAACTGTGGTGCGGCAATACCGCATTTACCAGATGCGACCGCAACTCGAGCAGCATCCCTTCGGGGTGGTGTTGCCCCATGACCAGCAGATCGCACTCCAGTTCCGCCATCGTCTGCTGAATGATCTCGGCCACATGTCCGGATTCCACCCGGCACTCCCCCAACAGGCACGAGATACCAATCATCTGCCGATTGAGATACTCCAGACTCTCCCGCTTGAGCTGAGCCACCCTCTGCGCATCAACCAGCCCACTGAAGGACTCATCCAGCGGCAAGACGGTTAACAGATGCAATCTGGCACCCAGTCGCTGAGCCAGCTTACCAGCCCGTTGCACGAGTCGGCAGACGTCATGAGTCAAATCGACGGCCACCAGGATCTGGTTATAACGCATGATCATCACCTCCTTGCCACGGCGAGCGACGCCCACCTCCTTTCAGGCTAGAAAGCCAATCCCGGATGCGCCACCTGATGGTGCAATAAAGGTAACATCCTGATCCGTAAAGCTATCACCGGCTCACAGCACGAGTGCATATCGAACAGTCATGTCTTCATTTGGTCGTTGCCAGACGGCTGATGGCCTCCTCGTTGGCAACCCGCCGCATGGCACTGTAGAGATCACTGCACAATCGGATCCCAGCCTCCCCTTGTGTGATTCCCGCCAGATGCAGCCAGCGACTCAAGGTCGTGCGGCGTCCAGCCAACCAAAGCCGACACCCCTGCTGAGCCAGGGTTTTGTGCAAGTCTGCCAACATGGTCATGACGCTAATATCGAAGTGGGAAAAGCAGGCCACAGCATCCACGATCACCAGGGTGGGGGTCGAAGAGGTCGACTGCTGGATCGCCGCCAGGACCCGTTGTTTGAAATAGGCACTATTGAAGTAGGTGAGCGGGGCATTAAAGCGATAAACCACGACGTGAGGAATGGCATGGATCTGCTCACTATGACCCAGAGCATGCACTACCCCCAGCTCATCAACCCCCAGCAACTGATCGCTAGGACGCATCATGTTGCGAAGAAACTGAAAGAGCCCCAGAAGCACGGCCAAGGCTATTCCCGGCAAGACGCCGACCAGAAGAACAGCCATGAAGGTCATCAGCGCCAGAACAAATGCCGAACGGTCACTGGTACGCAACCGCCAAATGCTGCAAAAGTCGGTCAGACTGGCGGCCGAAACCAGCAAGACCACCCCCAGGGAGGCTAAGGGCAAATAGTGTAACGGTGCGACTAGGCAGAATGCGACAACGCCGATGACGACCGCCGCCACGATGGAAACCATCTGGCTCATCCCCCCGACCGCGTCATTGACGGCGGTACGAGAATCGGCACCACTGATGGCAAAACCTTGCGAGAGCGCAGCTGCCATGTTGGCCAGACCCAACGCCTGGAACTCCTGATCGGCATCGATTTCATAGCCCCGCTTGGCCGCAAAGCTGCGCGCGGTCAGCATCATGCTGACGAAACTGACCAACGCCAGATTTAACGAAGGCAACACCAGCTCACGCAGCAAAGCCGGAGGAAAATCGAACCAAGAGATACTCGGCAGACGATCAGAGAGCGGACCGAGCGTCGCTACGCCTAATCGAGCCAGATCAAATTGATAGGAAACGGCCACACAGATCACCAGCGCCAGCAAGGTAGCCGGCCATCGGGGTCGCCAGCGGCGGATCAGCACCATACTCAGCAGGGTTAAGGCACTCACCCCGACCGTCGGCCAGTGGGTCTGAGCAACAGCCTCCGGGACATGTGCCAGCCGCTCGATCAGGCCCCGTTGCTGAAAATCAAAACCGAAAATCCGCGCCAACTGACCAACCATGATGGTAATGGCAACGCCATTGAGCAGCCCCATCAGGATCGGCTGCGACAGGAAATTCGCCAAGGAGCCAAAACGCAGACGACTCCCCACCAGACACCAGATCCCGGTCATCAGCGTCAGCACCACGACGAGTTGACCATGACGCACAGCATCGCCAGCAGCCAAGGGGGTCACGACGGCCGCAATCACGGCGCAGGTGGCCGCATCCGGTCCAACCATCAGTTGCCGCGACGATCCGAACATGGCGTAAACCAGCATCGGGAGAATACAGGAGTAGAGACCAGCCATCGGACTGACGCCTGCCAGAGCCGCATAGGCGATCGCCACGGGCAAGGCCACAGCTGCGACCGAGAAGCCAGCCCGCAAATCGGGCCACCACCACTCACGCCGGTAGGTCAGCAGGGCGGCCAAACCTGGGGCAACCCGTTTTACTGTTGATGTGGGTATCATACAACCAACTCCCTGTTACCCGATTCCCGCCGCTTGGCTCTGTCGCTCAAGCGGCTCCCCCTGCAATATTTGCTAATCTGATAGATTTGACTAGTTTCAGAGTAGTGATCTTGACGAATTACCCCCATGCATTTACACGTCCGCTACCATTATCTCCTCCCCCTGATGCTGTGGTTGTTCGCAGCGCCTGTGTTTGCTCTGGATAAAGTGACGCTGCAGCTCAAGTGGGTGCACCAATTTCAGTTTGCCGGCTATTACATGGCGCTAGAAAAAGGTTTCTATCGCGACGCAGGTCTAGACGTTCAGTTGCGACCTAATGGCTATCAGGGCTCATTTGTCTCGCCGGTGGATGCCGTTCTCACTGGGGATGCCAACTACGGCATCTCTAACTCGGGCCTGATTCGCGATTACGCCGAGGGTAAACCGATCGTCGCCCTGGCAGCCATCTTGCAACACTCGGCCGTTACCTGGCTGGTGCTAGAGCGTCCCGATATCCGTAACCTGCATGATCTGGTCGGCAAGCGGCTGATGACCGTCTTCCCGCTGAGCGAGAGTATCGAGTTGCTGGCCCCGTTTGAGAGTGAAGGTATCCGGCAAGAGCAGCTTAATCTGGTACCCACCGGCTTCGATTTGCGACCACTCATCAAGGGCGAAATTGACGCCTACGATGCCTATGTGACCAATGAACCGTTTCAACTGGAACAACTCGGCATTCGCTATCAGCTCATCGATCCTCGCACCTATGGTATCGACTTCTACGGCGATGTCCTCTTCACATCCCGCAATGAGCTGATATTTCATCCCGAACGGGTACAGGCTTTCCGCAGTGCCTCGCTCAAGGGGTGGCACTATGCCATGAATAACATTCCGGAAACCATCGCGGTGATCCGTCGGCACTACGCCCCCGAGAAAAGTGTCGCCCAACTGCAGTTTGAGGCCACGGCCATGCTGCGACTGATGCAAACCGATCTGATCGATATCGGACACATGAACAGTGGACGTTGGCAACGGATCGCCGAAATTCAACTGGAAAATGGCGCCGATACGCTCGTCGACCTTAACGATTTTTTATACAACGAAGCGCAGATAGATCGACTGATGAACAATTATCTGCGCATCATTGCCGCCATCTCGCTGCTGGTGATGGTTCTGTTGCTGCTCACTGGCTGGTACTTCAGGCTGAATCGGCGACTTCGGGTCGAAATCCACGCCCGCCGTGAAGCCGAAACCAAGCTGCGCCAGATATCGGAGACGGATGCACTGACCGGACTGCACAACCTGCGCTACATCAATGACAGCCTGCATGAGCAGTTGTCCGAGTATCATCAGGGCGGAAATTCTTTTTGCGTGATCATGCTGGATATTGATTTTTTCAAGATGGTGAACGATCGCTGGGGCCATCCTGCTGGCGATCGGGTTCTCAAGGAGTTCGCCCAACGGTTGCGGGAAAAGACCCGCAAGACAGATACACTCGCCCGCATCGGGGGCGAGGAGTTTCTTATCATGCTGCGCGATGTTGAGCTCCAGCAGGCCATGGTCATCGCAGAAGAGTTGCGTGAATACATAGCCGCAACCCCCTTTGATCTGGGGAACGGCAACCATCAGCGCATCACGGCCAGTTTTGGCATCTGCCAGACAGTCGGAGCGATCCACGATGTCAGCGAACTATTTGCCCATGTCGACTCGGCTCTTTACCAAGCCAAGTCGAATGGTCGCAACCGCATCGAGCATTGGGCGTTTGAGCTGAGCGGAACAAGCTGCCACTCAGCAGTGTAGCGGTCGATGAGACCCATCGACCGCACTGCACGTCCGGCGATTACTGTGCCGTGGCGGCCGCCGATGAGACGGTTCCCTGGGCGGCAGAAACAACCGAACTCTGCGCCGCCGATGCCGCCTGGTTCAACTGCCCTTGAGCGGCAGCCCCAACCTTATCCGTGGCCTGCTTTTGCAACGCCGCCGGATCCAGCAGGGATTGCATCTCCTTCGGCCATACCGGAACACTCTTGCTCAGAGCCCCATCGGTCGCCGAGGTCACGGCTTCACTGAACACAGTCGACTTGCCTTGCTCCTTGAGCAATACCGCCATCTGGTTAGTCTGAGAGTTCCAGATAAAACCAGCTTTGTCGGCCATGGGCCCGGTGACCGGATTGTTGGAGAGAACATAAAACAGTGGCCCCTCCTGCTGAATTTCATTGGCGGTCTTCAGGAGCGAAACGGCCGTTCCATAATGTTCGCC
>JAGOXX010000075.1 GCA_018059485.1 Aeromonadaceae bacterium
AAATCGATCAGCATGACGGGCACATCATCCAGCTCCATCTGTCGGACCTGGTAGGGGATGTCGGTGTGGCCTGGGCGGGTTGGTAGTGTGAATCCGCCCAGATGTTGGGCCTTCTCGCGATTGGCGATGCTGGCGTAGTAGGGCATGACAATACGGACGTCATGGCCGCGACGCTTGAGAGCCAACGGCAGTGCCTTGGCCACATCGGCCAGACCACCTGTCTTGGCGAAGCTCTCGACTTCGGAGGCAATGAAAAGAATATTCATGAATTAGAAACCAACTCTGGCGCCTTTCGGCACGACAATAATTCCCTCGTCCGAGACGGTAAAACGTTCCCGGTCATGGTCTAAATTTTCACCGATCACAACGCCCGGTGCTATTTCCACATGTTTATCTATGATGGCCCGGCGGATCCTACATCCCTCACCAATCTTCACATCACCGAGCAATACGGACTCTTCGATATGGCTGCCAGAGGCCAGGTTGCAGCGGAATCCCATGACGCTGCGTTCTATCGTGCTGCCCTGAATATAGCAACCTGCCGAGATCAGTGAATGGGAGATGCTGGCTCTGTGCTCTGTGGTATCGACAAAGGTGGCAGGAGGCAGTGGCGGGTAATAGGTGTGCAGTGGCCACTTGCGGTTGTAGAGCGAGAAGGGGGGGTTATCAGACACCAGATCCATGTGTGCCTGCCAGTAGGTGTCTATGTTACCGACGTCGCGCCAGTAAACCCCGGTCTTTTCACCCTCCACCTTGTTGCCGCTGAAGTCATAGACATAGACAGCCGCTCGAGGATAGAGATCGGGAATGATGTCGCGACCGAAATCGTGACTGGAGTTTTCGTTCTCGGCGTCGGAGGTTAGCTCGGCATACAGGGTATGGGTTTCAAAGACATAGTTGCCCATGGAGGCCAGCGCATAATTTGGGTCATTGGGGAGTGACTTGGGATGCGTAGGTTTTTCTTCGAACCCTATCATGCGCCCCGTCTCATCGACCTCTATGATGCCGAACAGGTGGGCTTCTGCGATGGGAACCTGGATGGCGGCCACTGTCAGGACGGCTTTTTTCTCTTTATGGAAATCCAGCATCTGACGGATATCCATCTTATAGATGTGATCACTGCCGAAGATACAGACGTGGTCAGGCGCGCTGAGCTCGACGAAACCAAGATTCTGATAGATGGCATCGGCCGTACCGTCATACCAGCGCTTCCCCATCCGCATCTGGGCCGGGATTGGATCGATGAATCGGCCGGTGATACCGGTCAGATTCCACCCTTTTTTCATATGCAGGTAGAGCGACTGGGACTTGAACTGGGTCAGAACGTAGATACGCAAGAAGTCCGAGTTAACGAAATTGTTCAGGACAAAGTCGATCAGACGATAACTGCCACCAAATGGTACCGCAGGTTTGCTACGAGTTACCGTCAGTGGTTGCAGGCGCGTGCCTTCGCCCCCTGCCAGTATCATCGCCAATACACCAGCCATACAAGTGCTCCAAAAATGAAATCGGTTTCATTTCACCGATAAAAATTACCTCATCATAGTGGAGGTAATTATTGTTGGTTTTTGAATTTAACAGATTGAACAAAATCTTGTTAAGACAATTTGTTATTCAAAAACTGTGATAGAGCTTGAACTTGGTGGTGGCGGCTATAGTTTGCGACTGTTTGAATGCCTCTTGCAGGAAAGGCTGATATTTCAAAAACGCATTGGCAACCAGCAGCAAGGAGCCATGAGGTGCCAATTTTTGCGGGGCTCCGAGGATCAACTGCTCGCTTGGCCCATAGAGAGTTTTGAGACCCGCATGAAATGGGGGATTGGTGACTATGTGCTGCACTTGCCCAGGAACGTCGGAGAGCATATCCGATGGGTAGATGCGCGCCTCAAGCCCATTGGCGGCTAGGGTGCGGCGGGCCGACTCCAGAGCTAATGCATTGATGTCGCACATCTCGACCTCCAGTTCGGGGCGCAGGGTACACAAAGAGGCGCCGATGACGCCCGCTCCACACCCCACATCAAGAACCCGTCCTCGCAGGGGGGGAAGATGTTCCAGCAGCAGTTGGGTTCCTTCGTCCAGTCCATCGGCACTGAATACGCCGGGCAGGGCGATGACGGTCAATTGGTTCGCGCCCAACGGCAGCGTGTATTGCTGCAGCCACTCCTCCAGATGGAACGAGGGAACCGCCTGGTTCAACACGCCATGCACCAGTGAGCAGCGACGGGCACTATCAAGTTTTTGACTGTGGGAACAGTAGGGGGCCATCAGCTTATCGGCACCATTGATGCCACCCCGATTGTCACCCACCAAAAAAACATCCCCCTGCGGCTTGATGTGGGGGAGCAGGTTCGCCAGCAGATAGCGGGCTTCGACCTTGGCTTTGGGCAACAGCAGCAGGAGAGCGTCAAAGGCTGGCTGATCCGCTGCCAGCTGATGGCCGAAGCTGATCGACGGTTGCTGCGTTTGGGCGTCGGCCGCCGCCATCAGTTGGCGCCAACGGCTGTAATCGGTAGTGAACAGATGCCAAGAGCTGGCATGTGCGGCCAGTGCCAGCGGATAGTTGTCTTCCATGTAGCCGGCGACTAACAGTCGCTTGCCTGCAAACGCAGATATATTGCGTTCTAAAAGCTGACTGACAGGAGTTTCTGCTGCTGACATCGTGAACCTCGGGATGGGATGGGGCGGCGATTATACATCAGTTGCCGAGGCTTGACATTTATGTAGCGATACAGAACTATGCTGAATCATTGCACCTCAATAGTGTTTGGCCGATGACTGACCTGAGCTTGAAACGAAAATGCCACAAACCTCTGAAACCTGAGGTTTTTGTCGTTTTCGCGTAAACGGTCGTCCGCCCTTGGCAGATTCATAAACCCCGGTTACGCAGCCCGTAACCGGGGTTTTTTGTTCCGGATCCCGAGTTTTAAAAAGGAGTTTGTATGATTCATGGTTCGATCGTTGCGCTGATCACCCCGTTCCGGGATGGTCGACTGGATGAAGAAGCGCTGACCAAGATGGTGGAGTGGCACATAGGTCAGGGGACCCATGGCATTGTTCCGGTAGGTACTACCGGCGAGAGCCCGACCCTTTCCCATGACGAGCACTGTCGGGTCATCGAGTTGGTTGTTCAGCAGGCGGCTGGGCGTGTTCCTGTTATCGCCGGGGCTGGCTCCAACAACCCGATCGAAGCGATCGAATACACGCGCGTCGCAGAGAAGGCTGGTGCCGATGCGACCTTGCATGTGGCCGGTTATTACAACCGTCCGAATCAGGATGGCCTCTATCATCACTTCAAGATGGTGCATGACGAGACCAATATCCCCATCATCCTCTACAACATACCGCCGCGGGCGATTGTTGATATTCAGCCGCAGACCATGGCGCGCTTGGCCGAGTTGCCACGCATCATTGGTGTCAAGGATGCGACCGGTGATCTCTCTCGTCCGTGGAGCGAACGCCAGCTGATCAAGAAGCCATTCGTCTGGTTGTCCGGTGAAGATGCAACGGCTGTGGCCTATAACATCGGTGGTGGTACTGGTTGTATCTCGGTGACGGCCAACGTCGCACCCAAGCTGGTAGCCAAGGTTCAGGATCTGACTCTTGCCGGCCAGTGGGAAGAGGCTCGTGCGCTACAAGATACGCTGATCCCGCTGCATCAGGTGATGTTTGCCGAACCCAGCCCGGCTGGCGCCAAATATGCCGCCTCCTTGTTGGGTCTGTGCACCGAAGAGTGTCGGGTTCCGGTCATGCCGCTAAGCAGTGCCACCAAGGAGCGCATCCGTGCCGCCATGGAGCGTCTGGAGCTGATCTGATTCATCGCGAAGGATGGATGACACACGAAAGGGGGATCATCGATATCCCCCTTTGTTTTGGGAGCGAGTGGATGTGGCAAGATTTTAACGCACTGATATTTGATATGGATGGCACCCTGGTCGACTCCATGCCGCTGCATTTGGCCGCTTGGCAGCAAACGGCGCTGGAGTTTGGTTTCTGCTGTGATGCCCAGTGGCTGTATGAGCTTGGTGGGGTGCCGAGTCGCAAGATTGCCGCCCTGCTGGCCCAGCAACAGGGTATCGAGCTGGATGCCGAAGCCGTTGCCCGCTGCAAGACAGCCCACTATGTGGCTCTCATTGGCCAGGCGCGACCATTTCCGGCCATGGTTGAGTTGGTGAAAGCGGCTTATGGTTCTCATCCTATGGCGATAGGGACTGGCTCCATGCATAGCAATGCGGCGATCATTCTGCGGCAGAGCGGGTTGGGCCAGTACATCCAGACCGTGGTGGCAGCTGATGATGTCTCCTCGCATAAACCGGCACCGGAGACCTTTTTGCGAGCGGCGCAACTGCTGGCGGTGGAGCCTCAGGGCTGTCTGGTCTTTGAAGACACGCAGATTGGCTTGCAGGCTGCTCGGGCTGCCAATATGGCATCCGTGCTGGTTCGCGATGGTGTGCCGGATTGGTCGACGCTGAGTCGGCCGAACTCCGGGTAGGACGGGGCTCCGGCAGTTTCGAGACTCTGCCTCACACCGAGGCAATCTCATCGAGGACTTGGGGCAGCCAGAGAGCCAGACGTTGGTCAGTCAGCTCGTACTGGCTGGTTTCGTCGAGAGCCAATCCAACAAAGTAGCGCCCTTCATCAATCAGCGCCTTCGAGGCTTCAAATTCATAGCCTTCATTGGGCCAGTAACCAACGAACTGACACCCCTTAGCGAGCAGTTTGTCATGCAGCAGCCCCATGGCATCGAGAAACCACTCGCCGTAGCCGGCTTGATCGCCGAGGCCGAACAAGGCCACTGTCTTGCCCTGCAGATCGATGTTATCCAGCGCATCCCAGCTGGCCTGCCAGTCCTCCTGAAGCTCGCCGAAGTCCCAGGTTGAAATGCCGAGCATCAGGATCGGGTAGTGACTCATTTCATCGACGGAGGTCTGTTTCAGGTTGTGCAGGGTGACGGTTTCGCTCCCGAGCAGGGACTGGATTTTTTCTGCCACCATCTCGGTGTAACAGGTGCTGGAGCCGTAAAAAAGGCCGATCTTCATGCTGGATTACCGCAAGGCGAGTGAAGCTCGAGATACTAACAAAACAGCCTGCACTCTCAAGGGGGGCAGGCTATTTCTTGTTATTGTCGAACAGATGGTTAAAGCGTTCGTAGATCAGATCCCGCTCTTCTTGGGGCAATTGGTAAAAGTAGTGGGTGAACAGTCGTAAAAGCTGGGAACGGTTCATGCCGTCATTTTCGGCAATCAGCTTGAGGTGGTCGATGCACTCCAGGCTCATCGAATAGGTCGCCTTTTTGAACACCGCCTTGGGTTCATCGTCCCCGGTAGAGGCTTGTGGTGTTGTCTCGGCTGCCAGCGGCGGGATTGGCTCCGGCAGTCGCGCTCCGGGTAGCGTGATCTGCCGAGAGTGGCCCAGCGCGTAGAGCTCGGCATCATTGATAAACTCATCCAGGGTGATGGGCGCAGTCGGTACATCAGTCTGGGGCGGTTTCTTCTTCAGGTCAGACAAGCCCATAGTAATCCCTATAAATTCAGAAACTCTTTGGCGATAACCCGGATCTCGTCGGCTGCTTTCCCCTCTGGATCGATCTCCATGACCGAGAGACCCCGCTCTTCGCTGTCATCATACACGTTCCGGCTGTAGATGATGGCATCGAGTACCCGCACGCAATAGGTCGCACAGACCTCTTTGGCCTCGAGTATCCGTTTGGCTTGGTTTGGCAGCGATGGGCACTGGGTCATGACCACGGCGGCATTGAGCGTTGGATTGACCATCTTGCAGGTGGTGATGATGTCCTCCATGTGTGGCAATGTCTTCAGATCTCGCCGCTTGGGGCGCAGTGGAATCAAGGCATGAGAGGCGACCGACATGGAGGAGCGCAGGGCTCGGTTATCCTGCCCACCGCAGTCGACGACGACAAAGTCATAACGGGTCTTCAGGCTGAGCAGGTCTTCACGGATGTTGCCGTAGAGTTGAACGCAGTTGATTGAGGGCAAATCAGTATTGTCTTTGCGCTCCTGGATCCAGTCGGATGTTGTCCGTTGAGGGTCACAGTCGACTAGCAGAACCTCACCGTTGTAGTGAGTCCGAAAGTAGACCGCCAGGTTTTGTGCCAGACAGCTTTTGCCGCTGCCACCTTTCTCGCCGCCGACCAGAACTATCATAGGGTGCCACCTCAAAATTGGATACAAATCCGTGGATGCGATGGCTTGAGTATAGATAAAAATTGCTGATTTTTTGGGATAAATGCCACAAGGCCAGTTTGTGAACTGGCCTTGTGATCTGCATCAGAAGTTCGCGCTGACAATCTCTTTGGTGAATGATTTTTCGCAATATTTACATTTCATTCGCACATCCCCTTTCACCTCCCGCACGCTAAATCCACTGGCGACCGGTTCGCTGTGGCTGATGCAGTTGGAGTTCGGGCAGGCAAAAACCCCGTTGATCTGCTCGGGAAGGCGCAGTTGATGCTTTTTGACAACCCGGAAGTCTTCGATGATGTTGACCGTGGCATGGGGGGCAAACAGAGCGAGCTGGTTAGCCTGGGCCTCGGTCAGCAGGGTGTTTTCAACCTTGATCAGATCTTTGGCGTGCAGGGCTGCCGAGGGCAGGTTCAGACCGACCGTGATGCGTTCACGGGTATCCAGCAGGTGAAACAGCTTGAGGATCTTGATGCCCTGACCGGCAGGGATGTGGTCAATCACGGAACCGTTGCGAATCGCCTCAACCTGCAGTTGCTTCTTCTCGGACATGATGTGTGCTCCTTAAACGGTTTCGTTCAGAACTAGTGCTAACAGGGCTTGGCG
>JAGOXX010000076.1 GCA_018059485.1 Aeromonadaceae bacterium
TACAGAGGGTTGCCCCCATGTCGAGCAGCCCCTGGGCAAAGGCTCTGTTGTTGGATTCGGGCGTGTAGCTGTGTGCCAGCTCCCAGAGGGTATTGATGACGGCGCCGCTGCTCAATTGCCCCTCGATCCCGAATAGACGGCAGAACAGCCGTTTGACATTGCCATCGACAATCGGCCCGTACTCATCATAGGCAAAAGCCGCTATGGCTCCCGCCGTGTAGCGCCCCACGCCGGGGATCTGCTGGAGTTCGGTCAGCGTTCGGGGAAATCGGCCCCCACAGGCATCCACCAGATAACGGGCGGCTTTTTGCAGATTTCGTGCGCGGGAGTAGTACCCGAGCCCCTGCCAGATGGCCATCACCTGATCCTCGGGTGCCATGGCCAAGGCCTCGATATCGGGGAATGCATCCATCCACTTGGTGAAGTAGGGGATAACTGTCGTAACTTGCGTCTGTTGCAACATTACCTCGGAGACCAGTACCCGGTAGGGCGTCGGTTCAATCTGCCATGGCAGGTCGTGGCGACCATGGCTGGCCTGCCATTGCAACAGAGTTGTGGCAAATAGTTCGGGGGCAATCGGGGGTATCTGCACAGAAATGTTCTCAGTAAATGGCGTGGGTCGAGCCTTGGCTGCTCGTGATTGCATCACAGGGGCTTGGGGCTGTAAACCATGCAAAAAACAGGTCATTGCTCTCATCACCTTCGGGGCGGCTGCTTTTTATGCACTTTATTTTCGGTTCAGACCGTTACGGACTTGCACCGACGACCTATCTTTGGATAATTCGCTCTCCCTATTTGATCCAGAGACATGTTGATGACCGAAGATAACCAGCCTGAGATGACCGAAGCCGGCCAACTTATGCGCCGTATTCGCAGTTTTGTGCGTCGAGAAGGACGTCTGACCAAGGGACAGGAGCGTGCGCTCACCGAGTTGTGGCCGGTTATGGGCGTCGAGTTTACCGGTGAAATGCTGGACCTGGTCGAGCTGTTTGGTCGTGATGCTCCCGTGGTGCTGGAGATCGGTTTTGGTATGGGTGCCTCGCTGGTGGAAATGGCCCAGGCGGCCCCAGAAAAGAATTTTATCGGCATTGAGGTCCATCGTCCTGGCGTGGGTGCCTGCTTGTCCTCGGCCGCGGAGGCAGGGGTGACCAATTTGCGTCTCTTCTGTCACGATGCGGTAGAGGTTTTGGAGCAGATGATCCCGGAGCAGAGCATCGACACATTGCAGCTCTTCTTCCCGGACCCATGGCATAAGTCACGCCATCACAAGCGACGTATTGTGCAGCCAGCATTCGTTGAGATGCTGCGGCCGCGCCTGAAGTTGGGTGGGGTGTTCCATATGGCAACTGATTGGCAAAACTATGCCGAACACATGCTCGAAGTGATGCAGGCCGCACCAAACTTCAGCAATACATCCGAGTTTGGCGATTATGTTCCGCGTCCGGATAGCCGTCCGCTGACCAAGTTTGAACGACGTGGACACCGTCTGGGTCATGGCGTTTGGGATCTGGTATTCCAACGTATTAACTGATTTTTTACTGTCAACACCAGGAGCGTTCTATATGGCACAACGTAGCCGCCGTCTGCGCAAGAAACTGCGCATCGACGAGTTTCAAGAGCTGGGTTTTGAATTGAGCTGGAATTTCCCGGCTGGCACGGCAGAAGCGCAACTCGATGCGGTGATTGATGCGTTCATTCTCGAGGTGATCGAGGCGCGTCAATTGGCGTTCGCCGGGAATGGCCATCTGGGCTGGGAAGGTTTGGTCTGTACCCAGAAGATTGGCAAATGCAGTGACGAGGATATCAAGGCCTGTTGCGAATGGCTCAAACAAAAAGGGATGGAGAATATCAAGCACTCCAACCTGTTTGATGTCTGGTACGGGGATCTGGTTTCGGCCTGATGTTCCTGCTTCTGTAAAAAAATCCCGCCATCTGGCGGGATTTTTTTATCCGGCAACGTTAATTGCCGGGTTGCAGCAACTGCAAGGCACTCAGCAGGGCTTCCGGTTCGGCACGATGACGGAAGTCCTCGTCGACGAAGGAGTAGATGATCTTGCCCTTGCTATCGATCAGGAAACTGGCGGGCATCGACATCTCGTAGGGGCGACCGGGCACATAGCCTGGCAAGTCAATGCCTAACTGTTCCATCGCATCTGTCATCACTTCGGGCAGTGTCATCACCAGACCGCAGGCGCGGGCGGCTGCCAGCTCCGGATCGCTGAACAGGGTGTAGCTCAAACGATTGCATCGCTGCGTCGAAAAATTGAGTTCGGCATCCTGACCGACGACGGGGATGAAGCGGGCGCCGAGCGCCTGGATCTTGGGTAACAGGGCATTGAATGCGCGCAGTTCGAGGTTGCAGTAGGGCGACCAGTGACCACAGAAGAATGAGACGATCAACGGACTGCGGCCAAGGATCCGAGCTAACGAGAAGCGAGCCCCACTCCCATCGGTCAGCTCCAGAGCGGGAAATGAGTCGCCGACGCGCAGGGCATTGTCCGACCAGCCCGCACGCTTGAGGCTCGTGAAGGAGAGCTCCATCGCCTGGCGAATATCCGGCGGAAAATGGGCTGCGCGCCAGGCGCGTTGTGCCGCGAGTTCGGTTTGTAAAGCCATTCGCTGCTCCTGCCACAACAGTGGCGATGTTCATTGTGTTGTCTGTCAGTATCGTGGGCAGAACCGGAGTAGGCAAGCAACGCCGGGTTTATCTGATTATTTTCTCTGCATATTTGTGCTGGATGCCGCGATAACGAGCAGAGGTGGCTACTAGCGGCGGCTACTTTAGGGTTCCATGAAGCCTTCAAGCAAGACATTCAGGTAACGGTGCCCCAATTCAGTGACCCGCCAGACATCTCCATCATCGGCCATCAACTCCTTCTGGATAGCGGCTTGCATCCGGGATGCGATCTGTGTCAGCGGGAGCCCTGTGCGATCCATGAATTCCTGCTTGGGGCAGGGCTCAAACAGGCGAAAACGATTCATGAAATATTCAAAGGGCAGCTCATCGGATTGAACTTGCCAGCGCTGATCGAGGTAGGGGCGAGCCGGATCCAGATAACCCTTGGGATGCTTGATCTTGACCGTTCTGTGGATAGTTCCGGTGTGCGGATCGGTCAGCTTGCCGTGGGCTCCGCAGCCGATCCCTAGATAATCGCCAAAGCGCCAGTAGTTGAGATTATGCTGGCACTCGAAGCCGGGTTTGGCATACGCCGAGATCTCATACTGGCGATAGCCTGCCGCCAGTAGTAGTTCATGGCCTCGCTCCTGGATCTCCCACAGGGTGTCATCCTCGGGTAACCGGGGAGGGCGAGCACCAAAGGCGGTGTTTGGCTCTATCGTCAGTTGATACCAAGAGAGGTGCGGGGGAGCCAGGGCAATGGCTTGGCGCAGATCATCCAGTGCCTGTTCCAGTGTCTGGTTGGGCAGACCATGCATCAGATCCAGATTGAAGCTGCGCAATTTCAGCGCACTCGCTTGATGAGCCGCGGCTACGGCTTGCGCTGGGTCGTGGATGCGCCCCAGCTTCTGCAAATGCAGCGGATTGAAGCTCTGTACGCCGATACTGAATCGGTTGACGCCCGCACTCTGATAACCAGCAAAGCGGCCTGCCTCGACGGTTCCCGGATTGGCTTCCAGGGTGATCTCGATGTTGTCATCAAATGGAATGCGTTCCTGGATCCCGGCCAGAAGTTGGCCGATGGCCTGTGCCGAGAAGAGACTCGGTGTGCCACCCCCGATGAAGATCGAACTGAGTGTGCGTCCGGCCACAAAGGCCAGATCCGCACTCAGATCGTCGAGCAGGGCCGAAACATACTCGGCTTCCGGGATCGCCTGCTTTTGGGCGTGGGAGTTGAAGTCGCAGTACGGGCACTTCTGGACGCACCAGGGTATGTGAACATACAGCGCCAGAGGCGGTAGCTGCAGAGCCGACGGCGTTAGCACGCTTAGTAGATCTCCTGAAGCCGTGCGATCAGTTCTTTGAGCGCCTTGGCGCGATGGCTAAGCTGATTCTTCTGCTCGGCGGGCAGCTCGGCGGCGGTACAGGCAGTTTCCGGGACGAAAAATACCGGGTCATAGCCGAAGCCATTTTCGCCCTGGGGTTTGGTGACTATGTGTCCTTCCCAGCTCGCCTGGCAGATGATCGGCGTCGGATCGTCGGCATGACGCATGAACACCAGCACACACCAGAAGCGGGCAGTTCGCAGTACCGGAGGCAGGAAGGAGAGCTCTTCGAGCAGCTTGGTCAGGTTATCTTCGTCGCTAGCGTCTTCGCCGGCAAAGCGGGATGAGTAAACCCCCGGTGCGCCGCGCAAGGCATCAACCTCGAGACCCGAGTCGTCGGCGATGGCCGGCAGTCCCGTGATGCGTGCCGCATGGCGAGCCTTGATGATGGCGTTCTCGACGAACGTGGTGCCGGTCTCCGGTACACTTTCCACCAGAAAATCACTCTGTGGCATGACCTTGAAATCCATTCCTGCCAGCATGGCATTGAGCTCGGCCACTTTCTTTTTATTCCCGGTGGCCAATACCAATCGGTTCATCTTGCTTACTCCCTACGATAGATGGCGGCAATGATAGCGATATCGTCTGCCAAAGCCAAAAAAAGCGCGTTGGCAGCAGGTTTTGGTCTCTTCAGCCGCGATCATGAGACCAGATCATGACAAGGGATGGAGCAGGCAGTAGCATGGAGAGCATGATGCGCCCTGAGCTGGCAAGTAGAAAAGGATATCGAACAATGCGTGTTTTTTCGTGGGTGGGTTGCCTGGTGCTCCTGGTCGTCGGCTTGAGTGGTTGCCAGCAGACTCAAGTTGCCATAGGTCAAGAGCCGGCGCCGCGTCGGGCGAGCCAAGAGCTGACCATGGCACAGAATGGTGGCAGCGTGACGCTCAAGGTCGGGGAGCAGGTTGCGTTGGAGTTACCCGGCTCACCCCAATCCGGGTACCAGTGGCAGGTGGAGAAGGCTCCTTCATCCCTCGTCAGTAAGCAGGCCAGCAGCTATGAACCGGCACAGAGCTCCGAGGTCTGTGGCATGCAGCGATTGCAATTTGCCGCCCGGAGTGAGGGGCGGGGATTGCTGACTCTGGCCTACCGGCCGACCGATGGCCATGATGAAGTAGCCAACTATTACACCCTGCACCTGAAAGTGGTGCGATAACCCGGGCGTTTTGGTTCGGTTCCATCACCCCTCTTTGGAGAGTCCCCCATGCTGTCGACCCTGCTCCTGCTCAGCTCGTTCACCGAATTTATGGCGCAGCAGTTAAGCGCCCAAGTGGATGAGGGGGTAAATCGCGAGCCCAAACAGCAGTTGGTGGAGTACCAGGGAACTAGCATTCAGTTCATTCATCAATACTGGCGTATTCAGCCGGACTCTATCTGTGCCAATCGGCGGGGACAAACCGATTTCGATCGTTGTCGCCAGCAGGCTCAGGCGCTGTTTGCGGCTAGTTGTCAGCAGTTGAGTGTGGCGAGCGGGGAAGTCAATGCCTCCGCGCAGCGGGCCATGTACTGTGCGGCGGCGGGAACCGGAGCCGAGACCGCTTCGTCGGCCGCCGTATCGACTGACTCTGGCAGCGAGCCGCCCAGGGTGGATCTGCAGCAGGGGCGGCGGGAGTGTCATCGATTGCAGTTTAAATCCATGTTCTCGGATGATCCGCAGCTGCGGGCCGAACGGGATCGGGTTTGCGCCCAGGCTCCGCAACCAGCTAGCAAACCCTAAATAACCAAGCCTAATCGTCTACATCCACAGGGATGCCACCATCGAGTCTACAAGGATGTATTCACGACGTGTCTGCGTTCGTCCTGACTCCAGGCCTGTATCGGATAGAGCTACCAACGCATAACAGGGACAGCGCCTTTCGTTATCCATTATCGGACACAAGCAAAGAGGCCACGGGCGGTTTGCCTGTGGCCTCTTCGACGCGCTTGCTTGATGTGTGGCCCGTTAAACGCCCGGGCAGTCGAAGCAGCGTTTGATCATCTCGGGTCCAAGGTGCAGCTTGGCATTCAGATCGCGCAGCGCGGTGCGCAGACCCTCCTCGATCACCGGATGGTAGAAGGGCATGTCGAGCATCTGGCTGACGGTCATCTGCTGCTGATGGGCCCATGCCAGCAGATGGGCGATGTGCTCGACATTCGGCCCCATCATCTCGGCCCCGAGGAAGCGCCCGGTACCATGTTCGCCATAGACGTGCAGTAATCCCTTGTTACGCAACATGACCCGTGAACGCCCCTGATCTTCGAAGCTGACCTCGCCGATGGCGAAGCAACCGCAGCTGCTGTATTTCTGGTTTAGCTCACGCAGCGTGCTCCCCACCATGGCGATCTGCGGATCGGAGAAGACCACCGAAATTGCCGAGCGTCGCAGGCCGGCGCGGATATCCGGGAAGCGGCCGGCGTTATCACCAGCAATGCGTCCCTGATCGGCCGCTTCATGCAGCAGTGGCAACTGGTTGCTGGCATCGCCGGCGATAAACAGATGCGGCACGCTGGTTTGCAGGGTGAAGCGGTCGGCCAGCGGGATGCCGCGGTTGTCGAGCTCGACGCCGCTGTTTTCGATATCCAGCTTGTCGACGTTGGCGCGACGCCCGGTGGCCGCCAGCACATAATCCACGCTGATCTCTTGTTGCTGGCCCGATTTGTCGAGGTAGCGAATGCGCACCTGGTCACCATCGCGGAACATCTGTTCCACCTTGGCATCAGCATCCAGATAAAACTCTTCGTTGATGGTCTTGGCGGCGTAGTCGCGGATCGCCTCATCGGTCAGCGGGCCCACCAACCCCCCCATACCAAACAT
>JAGOXX010000015.1 GCA_018059485.1 Aeromonadaceae bacterium
CCCTGTTCGATGAGCTGCGCCGGGTCAAGGCGGCTTTCGACCCCTTCAACCGGATGAATCCTGGCAAGATCTGCACCCCCATGGGGGTTGATGAACCTCTGGTCTCGGTCGATGCGACCAAGCGGGGCGCCTATGATCGACAGATCCCGGTTGCTGTTCGTGACAGCTTTGCCGATGCGGTCTCCTGCAACGGGAACGGACTCTGCTTTACCTTCGAGCACAGCTCGCCTATGTGCCCATCCTTCAAGTTGACTGGCGATCGCCGTCACTCGCCGAAGGGGCGCGCAACTTTGATGCGTGAATGGCTGCGCCAGCTTGAGGCTCAGGGTTTCAATCCACTGACCGAGGAGATGGAGATCCACAATGGTGGCATTCGCTGGCGCGAGCTGGTGGGCCGGGTGCGCAATACCCTGAGCAAGGCCCGTGGCGAGTATGATTTCTCTCACGAGGTGATGGAGGCGATGCAGGGCTGTCTCGCCTGTAAGGCGTGCTCCAGCCAGTGTCCGATCAAGGTTGATGTGCCAGCGTTCCGCTCCCGCTTCATCGAACTCTATCATCAGCGCTATCTGCGGCCGGCCAAGGATTACTTCGTGGCCACCGTGGAATCTTATGCGCCCCTGATGGCCAAGGCACCGGGGGTCGTCAACTTCTTCCTCAAGCAGCAATGGGTGCAGAAGGCGACTGAAAAGAGCATCGGCATGGTCGATGTTCCGCTGCTGAGTGAACCAACCCTCAAGCAAGAACTGGCGGGTCATGGCGCCACCCTGTTCAATCTCGAGGCGTTGGAGAAGTTGTCAGCGGTCGAGCGTCAGAAGGTGGTGCTGGTGGTGCAAGATCCCTTCACCTCCTACTACGATGCCCCTGTGGTGCGCGATCTGATCCTGCTGATCGAGAAGCTCGGCTTCCGCCCGTTGTTGTTGCCATTCAAACCCAATGGCAAGCCGCAACACATCAAAGGCTTCTTGCGTGGTTTCGCGCGTACCGCTGCCAATGCTGCGCAGTTCTTCAATCGCCTGCACCATCTCGGTATTCCTATGATAGGGCCGGATCCGGCCATGGTGTTGTGCTACCGCGACGAGTATGCCAGGGCGCTTGGTGAGGCCCGAGGCGAGTTCAACGTGCTGTTGCCGCAAGAGTGGTTGCTGGCCATCCTGCCTCAGGTGACGGCTCGTGCCCGTGAGGATAAACCCCGGTTCTACCTGTTTGCCCACTGCACCGAGAAGACGGTCAAACCCTCGACCCATGGTGATTGGGGCAAGTTGTTTGACCACCTGGGCGGCGAGCTTAAACCGGTAGCCGTTGGCTGCTGTGGCATGGCCGGCACCTATGGTCATGATGCCAAGCACCTGGAGGATTCACAGAACATCTATCAGATGAGCTGGGGAGCGGCACTAGCCACCCTGCCCAAGGAGCAGTGTCTGGCAACCGGTTATTCGTGTCGCAGCCAAGTCAAACGGATGGAGGGCGAAAAGCTGCGCCATCCGATTCAGGCGTTACTCTCGTTGCTGTGAGGCAAGGGGATCCGCGACGGATGAGCTCGGAGTCGTTAAAATCAAGGGCGCGACACGGTTCGCGCCCTTGTCATTGATGCAGGAGAGATAGATGTCCATCTGGAAGCGAGATTTCACGCTGGAAAGTCTGAACCAGGGTTCGGGTAACACCCTGGTTGCCCATCTGGGGATCTGCTACAGCGAGGTTGGCGACGATTATCTGCGCGCGACCATGCCGGTAGGGCCGCAGACCCATCAGCCGATGGGGATGCTGCATGGTGGCGCCTCTGTGGTATTGGCCGAAACCCTGGGGTCGGTTGCCGGTAATCTCTGCGTTGAGCGGACGCACTGCTGCGTAGGGCTCGAGATCAATGCCAATCACGTGCGGGCCAAACGGGATGGCGTGGTGACGGGGACGACCCGTCCTTTACACCTGGGAGCCACGACTCAGCTATGGCAAATCGAGATCCACGATGAGCGGCAGCGGCTGATCTGTACCAGTCGTATTACCTTGGCTGTACTGAAGAAAAAACCAACTGAATGAGATAATTGTCACATTTCTCGCGACAAACCGCCTAAGCTATGTATATAATCTGCCCCCCTTGCAACACCGGGCCAGCAGCGACGTAAGACCGAGACCTTGCCGCTAGGAGCCCGTTCCCATTCCTCTTAACCGGAAGAACTTATGTCTGAAGTTGAAAATTTGCCGAGCTTTGCTGAGCTAGGTATTGCTGAACCGATCCTCAAAGCCCTGCTTGATGTAGGCTACGAAACTCCGTCGCCTATCCAGGCCGCTGCGATCCCGCCACTGCTGGAAGGCCGAGACATCCTGGGTCAGGCGCAAACTGGTACCGGTAAAACCGCCGCCTTTGCCCTGCCGTTACTGTCTCGCCTGAATCCGCGTGACAACGCCACCCAGATCCTGATCCTGGCACCGACCCGTGAGTTGGCCATTCAGGTTGCTGAGGCGTGCCAAAGTTACGCCAAGTACATGCCGGATTTCCACGTCCTGCCGATCTACGGTGGTTCTTCTTACGACACCCAGATCCGTGCCCTGAAGCGCGGTGCTCAGGTCGTTGTAGGTACTCCGGGTCGAGTCATGGATCTGATGCGCAAGGGCAAGCTGGATCTCAGCGCTCTGCGCGCTCTGGTGCTGGATGAGGCGGACGAAATGCTGCGCATGGGCTTCATCGACGATGTCGAGTGGGTCATCGAGCAGTGCCCGCAGGATCGTCAGATCGCCCTGTTCTCCGCCACCATGCCGGATGTTATCCGTCGTGTTGCTCATCGCCACCTGCAAGAGCCGGCTGAGGTCAAGATTGCCTCCAAGACCAGCACTGCATCGACCGTTCGTCAGCGCTACTGGTTGGTTTCCGGCCTGCATAAGCTGGATGCGATGACTCGTCTGCTGGAAGTTGAACCCTATGATGCGGTTTTGGTCTTCGTGCGTACCAAGACTGCCGCTGAAGAGCTGACCAGCAAGCTGGCAGCCCGAGGCCATGCTTGTGAAGCCTTGCACGGTGATATTCCGCAGAAGTTGCGTGAGCGTACCGTCGAGAAGATCAAAAATGGTCAGGTTGATATCCTGGTTGCCACCGACGTGGCCGCCCGTGGTCTGGACGTTGAGCGCATCACTCACGTCGTCAACTACGACATCCCTTACGATACCGAATCCTATGTGCACCGTATCGGCCGTACCGGTCGTGCGGGTCGTACCGGCGATGCCATCCTGTTCGTCGCACCGCGTGAACGTCGCATGTTGCGTGCCATCGAACACACCACGCGTCAGCCGATTGAGCCGATGCACATGCCGACTGCGCATGACATCAACAAGCATCGCATGGAAGTGTTCAAGCAGCAGATCCGTGACACCCTGATGTCCGATGATCTGGAACAGTACCAAGAAGTGGTCAACGAGTTCCTGCAAGATGACAGCGTTGAGCCGTTGGACTTGTGTGCTGCTCTGGCCAAGATGGTCAAGGGTGATGAGCCTTTGTTCATGGATGAGAATCAGCCGGAACCGTCACAGCGCGTTGCCGAGCGTTCTGATCGCAACGAGCGTTTCGATCGTAACGATCGCAGTGACCGTTTTGGTGAAGATCGTCAGCGTCGTGAGCGCAAGGTGCCGTCTGCCGGTCCGCGCCCGCTGAAGGATCATCCGGATGTGGTGACTCAACGCTATCGCGTCGAAGTGGGTTATGAGCATGGTGTCAAGCCAGGTCAAATCGTCGGCGCCATCGCCAACGAAGCCAACATCGAAAGCGCGTTCATCGGTCATATCGAAATTTTCGATACCTTCACCACCGTTGATCTGCCGGAAGGCATGCCGACCGAGACCATGGATATTCTCAAGCGAGCTCGCGTCTGCGGTCGTCAGCTGGAGATTGCTCAATTTACCGGTCAGCTGCCGGAGCGCACCGAGCGCCGCAACAAGCCGTTCGGCGATCGTCGTCCGCGTCCTGAGGGTGGTCGTGACCGTCCGTTCGGTGACCGTGGTGATGCCAAGCGCAACGCTCCGCGTAAGTTCGAGAACAAGCCGAAGTTCGACAAGGGTGGTCGTTAACGACCGCTAAGTCCGAGCCAAGGCTCTGCGAATTGAAAGCCCTCCGCCATGCGGGGGGCTTTTTCGTTTGGCTTTTGAGCTGGGAAACGGCTGCGGCTCTATCGCTCGGTTATGCTTGGGAATAATGGATGGTTTGAGTCGGAGAACGCGTGATGTTCAGCGATAGGATGCCGACACTGGGCGTTAGTCGGTTCGTGGCCATGCTTCTATGGTTTTTGGTCAGTGACCCGGCGCAGGCTGCCTTCTGGCAAGGCCTCTATCGGGCTGGGGCCGAGGTGAACAGCTTTCAGCCTTGTCCGGGCAATCTGGTCTATTGGGTCGATGGGGCGGGGCCTGTGGCGCTATCGCTGCGGGAATATGCGCTCAAGCATGTGCAGCGCCCATACCAGCCTTTCTATGTGGAGTTGGTGGGTGAATTACAGGGGCGCCGTTCGGATGGTGCCGCAGCGGGCTATGACGGTGTATTACTTCTGCAGTCGGTGGAGGCGATCACTCTGCAGTTACCTGCTGAATGTCAAAATTTGCCACCAGAAGGCTGATAAATGGCCGAGGACGGGAAAAGAACAGGGGCGCCATAGAGCGCCCCTGTTGTGTCGTCGTCTTAGGGCTCCTGCCCCAGACTTTACTCGTCGCTGTCATCAGCCGTTGGTGCCACCGGGAGATCGGTCGTCGGCTCACGACGGATCAGTGCCATGTAGAAGCCATCGAAACCGCTCTGGGCCGGACTGATGCTGCGTTCTCGAACCAGGGTGAAGGCGCCTTGCTGATCGGCTAGGAATTTGGCGACCTGATCCTGGTTTTCACAGGGCAAAATGCTGCAGGTAGCATAAACCAGCATGCCACCCGGTTTGACCATCTTGCTGTAGCGGCTGAGGATATCGGCCTGCAGCGCCATCAACACTGGCAAACGCTCGGCCGTATCGCGCCACTTGGCGTCTGGATTGCGCTTGAGTACACCCAGCCCCGAGCAGGGGACATCCAGCAGAACGCGATCGGCGCTCTCCTTGAGACGTTTGATGGTCTTGCTGGAGGCAATGAGCCGGGTCTCGACGTTATGGGCTCCGGCTCGACGCGCACGCTGTTTGAGGTTATCCAGCTTCCACTGTTCGACATCCAGCGCCAACAGGCGGCCTCGACCTTCCATCAAGGCTGCCAGATGCAGTGTCTTGCCGCCGGCACCCGCACAGGCGTCGATGACACGCATACCAGGCTGAACGTCCAGATAGGCGGCGATCTGTTGCGAGCCAGCATCTTGCTGCTCGAACCAGCCCTCCTGAAAGGCGTCGGTGCGGAACAGGGCGGCGTCGTTGAGCACCTCGAGGGCGCTGCTGATGTTTGGTACTGGGCGGACATTGACCCGTTCGCTGATGAGCCGCTGAGTCAGCGTCTCGACATTGCACTTCAAGGTATTGATGCGCAGGTAACGTTTAGGGTGTTGGGTCAGGGCGCGACGCTCAGCAGGCCAGGAGTCACCCAACTGCTCTTCGCCGAGCGCATCCAGCCACTCAGGGCAACCGTCCCACAGGGCTGGCAGGTTGCGGGCTGTAGCCTTGCGGCTCTCATAATTCTTGAGATTGAACAGGTCGGCGGCCGGACAGGGTGGCAGCGGCAAGTTATAGAACTGGTGCCAGACGCACACCAGACTCCAACCCGCGATAGCGGCCTCATCCTGGGTAACACCTGCCAACAGGGTATACAGGTTCAAACGGCGCATGATGTCGCCGGTTACCAGGGCTATGCTGGCCTGTTCACTCGGGGCCAGGCGAACCTCGGAAAATTGACGCGCATAGGCGCGATCCAGCGTGGCACCGGTACCCAGTACATCGCTCAATACGGCCACGACCAGTTCGGCCTGGCGCATGGTCAGGGAATTCTTCAGCATGATGACTCGAAGGGAGGAGGAAATCGCCTGCGATCATAGGGGTTAAGCGCCGGGGACGCAACCCGACAACGAGTGACCAAGCTGCAATATTACCGCTTCCAGCACCGATTGAGGCGGTGGCTCATTACCCTTGGTCTTGGTTCTCAAATCCAGCGGCGAACGCGGAGCTGGTAATTGCGATAGGTGGAGCCAAATTTGCGCTGCAGGTGCTGCTCTTCATGGCGGATGGGCAGGCGATCCAGATAGAAAAAGCACAGCGGTACCCCCAAAAGGGCCAGGGCATTGGCCAGCAGCAGGCTCCAGGCCAGTACGAACAGCAGCAGGGCCAGATACATAGGGTTACGGCTGAAGCGGTAGATGCCGTCTGTTACCAATTGCCGTGTCTGTTCGGGGTGGCGTGGATCCACGGTCGTCTTGGCTCGGCGAAAGCTCCACAAGGCCCACACGCTGATAACCAGACTCAGCAGGCCACAGAAGACGGCAGCGCCCCAGCCGGCGTGCAGCGGGAGCGGCAGTGCCAGCTCTGGCCAGAGATCGGTTACCAGGCTCATGGCGCCAGCCAGCAGCAGAATGATCGCGGGGGGAGGAAGACGAGAAACCAGCATGGGAATACTCCGCTTTATGAGTCGCCCAATGGTATCGAGAACCATCCGGGGTGGCCAGCCAGATTGACCACTCTTCGCTGTCGCGGCCCTTGGTTGGTCGATAACGTCTTGAGATCATAAGGGGCTGGGCGCAAAATGCCCTCAGGTTTTGTGAAGGAAGTACCATTATGGATATTGCCGATCTGCGGCGGGAATACACCAAGGGCGGACTGCATCGGGATGAGTTGCCGCTCGATCCGCTGGATCTATTTGAGAAGTGGTTGCGTCAGGCCTGTGATGCCAAGCTGCCCGATC
Organism: Aeromonadaceae bacterium; assembly: GCA_018059485.1. Lineage (GTDB taxonomy): Bacteria > Pseudomonadota > Gammaproteobacteria > Enterobacterales > Aeromonadaceae > Pseudaeromonas. Next base: position 6,835 of record JAGOXX010000015.1, read on the forward strand.
CGACAGCGATGAGCATTGCGACGGTTGATGAGGGCGGGCGGCCGTATCAGCGGATCGTGCTGCTTAAACACTATGATGCACAAGGGTTCGTATTCTATACCAACTTGGGTAGCCGCAAGGCGCAGCACATCGCCAAAAACAATCAGGTCAGTCTGCTGTTTCCTTGGCATACCCTGGATCGGCAGGTGCATGTGACCGGGGTGGCCGAACCCCTGTCTCCACTGGAGGTGGTGAAGTATTTCCACTCGCGACCGAAGGATAGCCAGATTGCGGCCTGGGTGAGCCAACAGTCGAGTCGCATCTCGGCGCGCAGCATGCTCGAAGCCAAGTTCATGGAGCTCAAGCAAAAATTCGCCAATGGTGAGATCCCGTTACCCAGTTTCTGGGGCGGCTTCCGCGTCCGCTTTGACAGCATCGAGTTCTGGCAGGGGGGGGCTCATCGGCTGCACGACCGCTTCTTGTTTACCCGGATGGCCGAACACTGGCATGTGGATCGTTTGGCCCCTTGATTCTGTTGGTAAATAATTGGCTGGAATGAGGCTCGTTTGTCTAGACTTGGAACTGTGGCAGTGGTTGGACAGGAGAGAAGAATGGAATGGCAACGCTATGAGTTTCGAGTCAGTACCGATCCGCGTCTGTTGCAGTTTGCCGTGATCCACGACTTCCTGCGGCAGACCTATTGGGCCAACGAGATCAGCGAGTCCGTGCTGAAAAAAGCGCTGGATGGTTCACTCTGCTTTGGGCTGTATCAGGGAGAACGCCAGGTCGGCTTGGCGCGTGTGATCACCGATCGGGCGACATTTGCCTATCTGAGTGATGTGTTCGTGCTGGATGAGTTCCAGGGGCAGGGGCTCGGTCAGTGGTTGGTGGGTTGTGTTCTTGCTCATCCTGAGTTGCAGGGGTTGCGCCGTATCATGCTGTCGACCCTGGATGCACAGGATCTTTATCGGCGGCTTGGTTTTCAGGAACTGGCTCATCCGGAGCGGGTGATGGAGATCTTCGATCCGAATATTTCCCGCGAAACCGGCGGTGCTCTTGCCTGAGCGAATGTTACAAACAAAACAGGAGGCCATTGGCCTCCTGCTTTTTTTCGGCTGAATTTATTTCAGCTCATCCACCAGAGTGACGGCGCGACCAATGTAGTTGGCCGGTGTCATCAGCTTGAGTTCATCCTTGACTGCTTCTGGCAGTGCCAGCGTGTCGATGAATTCACGCATGCCTTGTGCGTCGACGCGGCGGCCGCGGGTCAGCTCCTTGAGCTTCTCGTAGGGCTTCTCGATGCCATAGCGGCGCATCACGGTCTGGATAGGTTCGGCCAGAACCTCCCAGTTGCCATCCAGATCGGCGGCCATGTTGGCAATGTTGGCCTCCAGCTTGGAGATCCCCTTCAGGGTGGCCTGGTAGGCAATCAGCGAATAACCGACAGCCACCCCCAGGTTGCGCAGTACCGTGCTGTCCGTCAGGTCTCGTTGCCAGCGGCTGACCGGCAGTTTGGCGGCCAGGTGGTCAAACAGTGCGTTGGCCAGACCCAGGTTGCCTTCGGAGTTTTCGAAGTCGATGGGATTGACCTTGTGCGGCATGGTAGATGAGCCAATTTCGCCAGCAATGGTGCGTTGCTTGAAGTGGCCCAGGCAGATGTAGCCCCAAATATCTCGGTCGAAGTCGAGCAGTATGGTGTTGAAGCGAGCCACAGCATCAAACAGCTCGGCAATGTAGTCGTGCGGTTCGATCTGGGTGGTGTAGGGGTTCCAGGTCAGCCCGAGGCCAGTGACAAACTGTTCAGAGAATACGTGCCAATCCACTTCCGGGTAGGCGCTGATATGGGCGTTGTAGTTGCCAACCGCGCCATTGATCTTGCCGAGGATCTCGACCGCGCGGATCTGTTTGACTTGGCGCTCCAGACGATAGGCGACGTTGGCCATCTCTTTGCCCATGGTGGTCGGTGACGCCGGTTGACCGTGGGTGCGCGAGAGCAGCGGCATATCCCGGTATTCGTGAGCCAAACGTTTTACTTCGGCGACCAATTTTTCACAGTAGGGGAGGATGACCTCTTCCCGGGCGGTCTTCAGCATCAGGCCATGGGAGTTGTTGTTGATGTCTTCCGAGGTGCAGGCGAAGTGGATGAACTCGCTGACGGCGTTGAGCTCGGCGTTCGCGGCGACCTTTTCCTTCAGGAAATATTCGACTGCCTTAACGTCGTGGTTGGTGGTGCGTTCAATGGCCTTGATTCGACCGGCATCCTCTTCACTGAAATCGGCGACGATGCTGTCGAGCAGGGCATTGGCAGCGGCAGAGAGGGCCGGAACCTCCGGGATCCCCGGGTGGCTGGCGAGTTGCTGCAACCAACGAACCTCGACTTCTACGCGAAAGCGCAGCAGACCGTATTCGGAGAAAATGGGGCGCAGGGCCGTGCATTTGTCACCGTAACGACCATCGAGGGGGGAAACCGCTGTCAGTGCTGACAAGTCCATGAAATAAGCTCCTGAAGTGGGGGTTTAAATTTGATTCAAGGTTGAACGGGCAGCAGCAACCAACTTCTTGCGTGCGAAGAGGATATGGCGCCGACGACCACCAACCTGACGCCACAAGACGGTGGCGCGGATCCCGGCTAGCAGCAGGGCGCGAACCTTGTGCTGAACCAGTGGCTGTTGCAAGTAAATCGGAGTTCCGGCGACCTGGATGCGAGGCCCGATCGGACTGATGTGTTCGCTGTAGATGCTGGCCAAATTAGCCAGGACCTGTTCATCCAGTAGATCAAAATGGTGCAGCTGACGCTTCACCTGGCTGATCCGTTCACCCAGCATGTTCAATACATCCCGTCGATTGGACAGCTTGCGCTCCAGAGCCACCAGGCTAACCACATAGCGGGTCAGCTCGGCGTTCTTGGGCTTGCTGCTATTACCCAGCTGTTCGACGATTGCTTTGTAGCCATCTTGCAGGCTGGCATCGGTAAACACATCATGGGGGGTTTCTGGATCGGTCACCAGAATGCCCTGGAGGGCATGGCGCAGTGCCTCTTCATCGCACTGGCCGGTGCGCGCCACCAGCTGAACCAGATGGGCCGCCTGGCAGATGGCGGCAAACGCCATGGTTCTGATGCTCTGCTTATCGCTCATCTTTACTCCTGATGACGAAAACGTTGTTCAATGACACCACCGCCCAGGCAGACTTCACCCTGGTAGAATACGGCTGACTGCCCCGGCGTTACGGCCGACTGCGGTGAGGCAAACGTAACACGGATGCTGTGATCATCCAGCGGTTCGACGTGGCATGGAACGTCTTGCTGACGGTACCGGGTCTTGACGGTGCAGTCGAAGGGAGCTCGGATCGGTTGACGATCGACCCAATGTAACTGGGCGGCAATGAGGCCATCCGAATAGAGACGGGGATGCTCATGGCCCTGAGCCACGATCAGAACATTGCGCGCCACGTCTTTATCCACCACGTACCAGGGGTTATCACTGGCGTCTTTGAGCCCACCGATCCCCAATCCCTTGCGTTGTCCGAGCGTATGATACATCAAGCCTTGATGTTCACCGATAATCAGCCCATCGACGGTTTCAATGGGACCGGGTTGGGCCGGCAGGTACTTGGCGAGAAAATCTCGGAACTTGCGCTCACCGATGAAACAGATCCCGGTGCTGTCCTTCTTCTTGGCGGTGGCCAACTCCAGCTGCTCGGCAATACGACGCACCTCTGGTTTTTCCAGATCACCCACCGGGAACAGACTCTGGCCGACCTGCTGTTCACTCAGGGTGTAGAGGAAATAGCTTTGATCCTTGTTGCCATCCAGACCGCGTAGCAGTCGCGGGTGGCCTGTGCTGTCATCACGGCGGACATAGTGGCCGGTGGCGATGTAATCGGCGCCGAGCTCTTCGGCGGCAAACTCGAGGAACGCCTTGAACTTGATCTCCTTGTTACACAGGATATCTGGGTTCGGCGTTCGCCCTGCTTTGTACTCGGCCAGGAACAGCTCGAAGACGTTGTCCCAATATTCGGCAGCAAAATTGATGGTGTGCAACTCGATACCGAGTTTGTCGCAGACTGCCTGGGCATCGGCCAAATCTTGTGCGGCGGAACAGAACTCCTCCGAGTCATCCTCTTCCCAGTTCTTCATGAACAGGCCCTCCACCTGATAGCCCTGCTGTTGTAGCAGGTAGGCGGAAACGGAGGAGTCGACACCGCCGGACATACCGACGATCACCTTGATTTGGCTCTTATCTGTCATCTACTTGGCTTAAGTTGCAAAAAACTGTGCGCATTGTAACAGAAACTTGGGGCTGCGATCACGCCACCCGATACGCAAACACTCAGTTCTTCACGTCGGTTCCTGGTTGCGGCATCTGGGAGCCCCGACCACTGGTGCTGCGCCTGGGTGAAAGTGGTTTACGGCGGTCTTTGAGCGCGCTCAGTGGCATGCGAATGCCGTGCAGGTAATCCTCGAGGCACTCGAGGATCAGCGGGCTGCGCAGCTTGGGGCCAAGGGCCCGGATCTCCGATTCGGTAAGCCAATGACAGGCGATGATGTCATCGTCCGGATCTTGCGGCTCATGGGGGCCGGGATCCTGGATCAACTCACAGTAAAAGCAGAATCGTAGATAGGTCAGCTTGCGGTAGGGACTGGCGTAGAGGTAGACCCCGAGCCAGCCATCTGGAGCCAGTGTCAGACCGGTCTCCTCTTTGATTTCCCGACAGACGGCTTCAACGAGGTTCTCGCCAGCCTCCAGATGACCCGCCGGTTGGTTGAATACGGGGTGGCCATGGTCGCGCTCTTCAACCAGCAGATATTTGTCTTGCCAACGAATGACGGCCGCAACCGTGATGTTAGGACGAAATCTCATGACATCTTCTTCTTGTTTCATCCGAGGAGTTGTCGCTCCCTGGGGTGGAGATCATAACGGGCAGCGGGTGGAGCCAAGGAGCCTACAACCATCGCTAGATATGACTCGAGTTTACGTGCGCGGAACCTGGATTGCCGATTGGAATGGGGGAATCCTGCGCCAAGGCCGCGGTGATGCGCGGCATGTTAGCAAACTCGTCACCATCCGGATATCGACGGAGTGCCAAGCCGTGATGCCGGTTTGCTTATAACGTCGGTTCGGCTAAGATGGCCGTCACGCTATTGACACTAAGATAACAACCGGAAGTTAGGAGACATTGATGGAAACTAAGGTCGTCGTACCCAGTGAAGGCCAAAAAATCACTCTGGATGCTAGTGGTAAGCTGGTGGTGCCGAGTCATCCCATCATCCCGTTCATCGAAGGGGATGGTATCGGCGTAGACGTAACTCCAGCCATGATCAAAGTCGTTGATGCCGCGGTCGCTAAAGCCTACCAGGGCGAGCGCAAGATCTCCTGGATGGAGATTTACACCGGCGAAAAGTCGACCCATCTGTATGGCCAGGATGTCTGGTTGCCAGCGGAAACATTGGATTTCATCCGTGATTACCATGTTGCGATCAAAGGGCCGCTGACGACTCCGGTTGGTGGTGGTATCCGCTCCTTGAACGTAGCCCTGCGCCAAGAGCTGGACCTCTACATCTGTCTGCGTCCGGTTCGCTACTATGAAGGGACTCCGAGCCCGGTTAAGCGTCCTGACCTGACCGATATGGTCATCTTCCGTGAGAACGCCGAAGACATCTATGCCGGCATCGAGTGGAAGCCTGGTTCTGCTGAAGCCAACAAGGTCATTGATTTCCTGCGTAGCGAAATGGGCGTGACCAAGATCCGCTTCACCGAAAACTGCGGGATTGGCATCAAGCCGATGTCAGCGGCTGGTACCCAACGCCTGGTGCGCGCTGCCATTGAGTACGCGATCGACAATGACCGTGACTCAGTCACTCTGGTGCACAAGGGCAACATCATGAAGTTCACCGAAGGTGCCTTCAAGGATTGGGGCTATCAGTTGGCTCGCGAAGAGTTTGGTGCCGAGCTGATCGACGGTGGCCCATGGTGCCAGTTTAAGAATCCGAAGAGTGGCAAGACCATTGTCGTCAAGGATGTCATCGCCGATGCCTTCCTGCAGCAAATTCTGCTGCGTCCGGCTGAATACGATGTAATTGCCTGTATGAATCTCAATGGTGACTACATCTCTGATGCTCTGGCGGCTCAAGTCGGTGGTATCGGTATCGCTCCGGGTGCCAACATCGGTGATGGTGTGGCTCTGTTTGAGGCGACTCACGGTACTGCGCCTAAGTATGCAGGTCAGGATAAGGTTAACCCGGGCTCCCTCATCCTCTCGGCCGAGATGATGCTGCGCCATATGGGTTGGCTTGAAGCCGCTGATCTGATTATCAAGGGTATGGAAGCGGCCATCCGTAACAAGACAGTGACCTATGACTTTGAACGTCTGATGGAAGGCGCCACACTGCGTAAGTGCTCCGAATTTGCCGATGACATGATCGAGCAGATGTAACGAGCAACTGGCCGTGGTCTGGTGACCGCGGCAGCCAATGAGAAAAGCGGGCCAATGCCCGCTTTTTTTATGCTCAAATGGATGCGTTACGTGCTCAGGACTCTTGAGCTCCAGTGGGTACTATGCTGACCGCATGGTATCCCTTGGGACCTGCCTGCATCTCAAAATGAACACTCTGGCCTGCTTTCAAGGTCTTGTATCCATTCATATCGATCGTGGAGTAGTGGGCGAAAATATCGTCCCCACCGCCTTCCGGGCAAATAAACCCAAATCCCTTTGCGTTGTTAAACCACTTCACCGTTCCGGTAGCCATACGTCTACGTCCTTAATCAAAAACACCTTAAAGCCGTTGAGTCGGTATCCAAGGCCATTTATAACTGGAGTATGACTCACGTGTTCCATAGCATTGATTACCAAGGATTCAATCTAGTATGAAAAATCACCAAGTCAAGCATTGGATTCATGACGTGTCAGGCAGAGCATGTTATAAAAAGTTGTAATTTGAATGTGATATTGACAATGCCGGTGGTCAAGGTAGTAATTAAGTGTAAGGGCTTCGTTTCTATGAGTAAGTTTAAAGAGGCTGCTTCTCCACAACATCAGGAGTCGACGGACACAATTACTGAGCTGCAACCGCCCCCTATGTATAAGGTTGTGCTCAACAATGATGACTATACGCCGATGGATTTTGTGGTAGAGATTTTGCAAAAGTTTTTCCGTATGAACCTCGAACAGGCTACCGAGGTTATGCTCGCCGTACATTATCAGGGGAAGGGCGTTTGCGGTATCTACACCGCCGAAATTGCGGAGACCAAAGTGGCACAAGTGAATGAGTATGCTCGTGAATACCAGCACCCTTTGTTGTGTAGCATGGAGCAGGCTTGAGTATCCCATTACAGAGCGAATTCAGTATTCTCGGGGGAGGTACCCATGCTGAGTAAAGAATTAGAAGTAACGCTGAACCTTGCCTTCAAAGAAGCCCGTGATGCCCATCATGAGTTCATGACGGTCGAGCATCTATTGCTGGCCCTGCTGGATAACCATTCAGCCCGTGAGGCCTTGGTTGCTTGTGGTGCCAACTTGGAGCAGTTGCGTAAAGATATTGCCGGATTTATTCAACAGACAACGCCCTTGATCCCCAAGGACGATTTCGATCGGGAAACCCAACCGACGCTCGGTTTTCAGCGGGTGTTGCAGCGAGCCGTGTTCCACGTTCAATCATCTGGCAATAGCGAGGTCAGTGGCGCCAATGTGTTGGTTGCCATTTTCAGTGAGCAGGAATCACAAGCCGCCTATTTCCTGAAGAAATCCGATATCAGCCGCCTGGATGTGGTCAATTTTCTCTCTCATGGCATTCGCAAGGACAACCACTTTGGTGATGAGATGCATGGTCCCTCGATGGGCAGTGGTCCTGCTTCCGATGGCGAGGGTATGGGTGAGGAGTCAGGCTCCATTCAGTTGGAGCAGTTCGTTACCAATTTGAATCAGCGCGTGTTGGAAGGAAAGGTTGACCCGCTGATTGGGCGTGATGAAGAGGTTAACCGGACGGTGCAGATCCTCTGCCGTCGCCGCAAGAACAATCCGCTGTTGGTCGGTGAGGCCGGCGTGGGTAAGACGGCGATTGCCGAAGGGCTGGCCTATCGGATTGTCAAAGGCGACGTTCCTGAGGTCATAGCCAACAATGTTATCTACTCTCTGGATATGGGCTCCCTGCTCGCAGGAACCAAATATCGGGGGGACTTCGAGAAGCGCTTCAAAGTGCTGCTCAAGCAACTTGAGAAGCAAGAAGGCGCAGTGCTGTTTATTGATGAGATCCATACCATCATAGGGGCTGGTGCCGCCTCGGGGGGGCAACTGGATGCCGCCAATCTCATCAAACCGGTTTTGTCTGCGGGATTGCTGCGCTGCATCGGTTCGACGACCTATCAGGAGTACGCCCAGATATTCGAGAAAGACCATGCACTGGCTCGACGTTTTCAGAAGATTGATGTGGTCGAGCCGTCGATCGATGATACGACACGCATACTGATTGGCCTGAAGAGCCGCTACGAGGCTCACCACAATGTTCGTTATACCACCAAGGCCTTGCGTGCTGCGGCCGAGCTTGCCGCCAAATATATCAATGATCGCCACCTACCGGACAAGGCTATCGACGTGATCGATGAGGCGGGGGCCAGTCAGCGTATGCTCCCAGCCAGTCGTCGCAAGAAGGTTATCAATGTGGGCGAGATTGAGTCGATTGTGGCCAAGATTGCTCGTATTCCGGAAAAGTCGGTCTCCTCTTCCGATCGGGAAGTGCTGAAAAATCTGGCAAGAAATCTCAAGCTGGTTGTTTTTGGTCAGGATCGCGCCATTGAAGTTCTGACGGATGCCATCCGACTGAGCCGCTCCGGGCTGGGTAATGACCACAAGCCGGTCGGCTCCTTGCTGTTTGCTGGCCCTACCGGGGTTGGCAAGACGGAAGTGACTCTGCAGCTGGCCAAGGCCATGGGAGTAGAGCTACTGCGGTTTGATATGTCCGAGTATATGGAGCGCCACACCGTCTCCCGTTTGATTGGCGCCCCTCCTGGCTATGTTGGTTTTGAGCAAGGCGGACTGTTGACCGATGCCGTCATTAAGCATCCTCATTGCGTCGTGTTGCTGGATGAAATCGAAAAAGCGCACTCCGATGTCTTTAACCTGTTGTTGCAGGTCATGGATAACGGGAGCTTGACCGATAATAACGGGCGAAAAGCCGATTTTCGCAATGTTATCCTGGTTATGACAACCAATGCGGGTGTCCAGGAAACCCAGCGTAAGTCGATTGGCTTCCAACAGCAGGACCACAGCTTTGATGCGATGTCGGAGATTAATCGAACTTTCAGTCCGGAGTTCCGCAATCGTCTCGACCATATCATCTGGTTCAATCAGCTGGATATGGCCGTGATCCACCAGGTTGTCGACAAGTTTGTGGTTGAATTACAGGTACAGTTGGATGCCAAAGGTGTGTCGCTGGAGATCACATCAGCGGCGCGCAACTGGTTGGCAGAAAAAGGATACGACAGGGCTATGGGCGCTCGCCCGATGGCCCGGTTGATCCAGGAAAAACTCAAGAAGCCATTAGCCAATGAGTTGCTGTTTGGTGACCTGGTCAGCGGCGGTTCTGTGCGTGTCGATCTGCAGGAAGATGAATTGAAATTTGATATTCAGTCGGCTCACCAGCAAGTGGAAACCGTTGATTAAATAGCAAAAAGCTCAGCCCCCGGCATAACCGGGGGCTGAAACAATTTTTCCTGGCTTATCGAGAGCGGAAAACGATGCGGCCTTTAGACAGGTCGTAAGGAGTGAGCTGCACTGTGACTTTGTCACCAGTCAGGATGCGGATGTAGTTTTTGCGCATCTTGCCGGAGATGTGGGCAATAACCACATGTCCGTTTTCCAGTTCAACCCGAAACATAGTGTTAGGCAGGGTTTCCAGGATGGTACCTTGCATCTCAATACTGTCTTCTTTAGACATTTAATCCTCGTGATAGCCTCTATAAAAACGTGCGAATCATGCCGGATTTAGCCCGCTGTGTAAAGTTTACTCCTCATTCCCGCTGCTACTTTTCCATTCGTGACCACACAATAGTTCATGAGGATGGAATTTTGTTTTGTATTTCATCTTGCGACAGGCATCGACTTGATAGCCCAGATAGAGCCATTGCCGGTTCATCCGTTGAGCTAATTCCAATTGAGTCAGGATCGCCAAGGTCCCGAGAGAGCGATCGGCAAACGCCGGGTCGAAGAAGGTATACATGGCACTCAGGCTGTGGGGGAGCGGGTCTGTGATGGCCAAGGCGACCAACTGTTGGTTCAGTCGGAATTCAAGAAAATAGGGGGTTAGCCAATCACAGAGCAGGAAGCCATCATATTGATTTCGCGTTGCCGGGAACATGCTGCCATCATGGTGGCGTTCGTGAATGTAGCGCGCAAAGAGATCGTAGTATTCCGGTTTGTCCTGCGTACTCAGAACAAGGCGGATATCCCGATTATTGTGCTGGATCCGTTTCTGACTGCGACTTGCAGTGAACTGCCGGACCGGAATACGCAGTGAGTGACAGGCACTACAGCCTTGGCAGTGGGGGCGATAGAGATCATTGCCGCTGCGCCGAAAACCAGCAACCAGAAGATTTTCATAGCCGACCGGGTTTCTGTGCTTGTCATCCAGCAACACCATCAGCTGCTCTGCTTCGTCTGGTAAATAACTGCAGCCATGCTCTGGTGTCAGACCAATTCGTAATGCAATTTCAGTCATAGTTCTACCTGCTGACAAGCCCAGCATTCCGGTGTGACAGTTAGGATGCGGAGTTGGTGCAGTCGCTTGAGGTAATGGGCTCTCGGCCACTCTTGCGCGCCTAAAGAGAGTAGGTGTTCAGTTTGCATCTGACAGTCGATTAATTCACCACCGTTATGAGCAAAATGACGACAAAGTGCCACTAATGCGATCTTGGATGCATCTGGTTGCCGGTAAAACATCGACTCCCCACAAAAGAGTCGGCCAACCGAGATGCCATAGAGACCTCCAATCAGTTCATCCTGCTGCCACACCTCGATCGAATGGGCGTGACCAAGCTGATGCAGTTGTTGGTAACCCTCCATCAGTTCATCGGTGATCCAGGTGTCATAACTTTCCCTGCGCGGTGCTGCACAGGCGCGAACGACCTCCATAAAGTGACGATTTATCCAGACCTCAACATCCTGTCGCCGAAGCCGTTTATGCAGACTATGGCTGATGTGCAATGAGGCGGGTTCAATGACACCGCGGGGATCGGGTGACCACCAGAGGATCGGTTGATGAGCGCCATACCAGGGAAAAATGCCGTTGTGATATGCTTGCAACAACCGTGGAGGCGACAGATCGCCCCCAATGGCCAGTAGACCATTGGGTTCATTCAGCGCGCGGTGGGGAGATGGAAACCAGAGCGAGCCGGGTTCCAGCTGTGCCAGCGATATAGACATACAATCAGGATACTCGAATGAATTACAACGTCGTGATCATAGCGATAGTGCTAGGGGTTGTCACCGCAGTGAGTTCCCATGCGGCTCCGTATCAACGCAATGAGGCGCGGGCTGTCAACCAGGTCATTTTTGGCAAAGTAGACTCAGTGCGTAACATCACACAGACTCAGGTCGAGGAGTCGCAACACAGTGGTTGGAAAACTCTGGGTGGCGCTCTGCTAGGCGGCTTGCTAGGCAATCAATTTGGCGACGGACATGGACGCGAAGTGGCGACTGCCTTGGGGGCTTTGGCTGGTGCTGGTGCGGCGCAAGCCTGGACTCAGCCACAGAGTCGGGAGTATCGGCTGGTCGAGCTCTTGATTCGTGATGAAAAAGATAAATTGATCAATGTCATTCAGGATTTCGATGCAAATATGGTGTTTGTTCCAGGGGATAAGGTCCGGATCCTCTACTTCGATGATGGAGTCCGGGTCGATAAGGCTTATTAGCCTTTTCGGATTTTCTCCTAACTGGCTGTTTCGAATGGCCGATGCAGGGGTTGGACGAACGCTAGATAGAGACAAAACAAAAAGGCACACCTCGGTGTGCCTTTGCATTGTGGATGTGATGGTTCAGGCGAGAGCGTCCAGATAGCGCTCCGCATCGAGAGCTGCCATACAGCCGGTACCCGCCGAGGTAATGGCTTGTCGATAGATATGATCGGCAACATCACCGGCCGCGAAGACCCCTTCGATATTGGTCTGGGTTGCGAAACCATCGCTGCCGCCCTTTACCTTCAGATAGCCATTTTGCATGGCTAATTGCCCCTCAAAAATGGCGGTGTTTGGACTGTGGCCGATGGCGATAAATACCCCCATGACATCAAGCTGCTGGGTCGTGGCATCCTGAGTACTGCGCAGTCTGACACCAGTCACTCCCATCTCATCGCCGAGAACTTCGTCCAGAGTCTGGTTCAGATGCAACTTGATGACCCCTTGTTCGACCTTGTCATACAGGCGCTGCAGCAGAATCTTTTCTGAGCGGAATTGCTCCCGTCGGTGGATCAGGTGAACCTCGGAAGCAATATTGGCCAGGTAGAGAGCCTCTTCGACGGCGGTGTTACCTCCACCGACCACGGCAACCTTTTGCTTGCGATAGAAGAAGCCATCACAGGTGGCGCAGGCGGAAACCCCTTTGCCCTTGAATGCCTCTTCGGACTCGAGCCCCAGATAGCGAGCAGACGCGCCCGTGGCGATGATGAGGGCATCACAGCTGTACTCACCAACATCCCCACTCAAGCGAAATGGTCGTTGCTGCAGATCCACACTGTGGATATGGTCGAAGAGCATCTCGGTATTGAAGTGCTCGGCATGAGCTTTCATTCGCTCCATCAGCCCGGGACCGGTCAGCCCTTCCGCATCACCAGGCCAATTTTCTACTTCGGTGGTGGTGGTCAATTGGCCGCCTTGTTGCATACCGGTCAGCAAAACCGGATTAAGGTTCGCGCGGGCAGCATAAACGGCGGCAGTGTAACCTGCGGGCCCGGAACCCAGGATCAATAGCTTGGCGTGCTTGATGGTGCTCATGCTCGAATTCTCCAGTTAATGTCCATTCGATTCTAGGGAAAGGAGAGAGGGGGGTAAAGGATGATAATTCGATTGGTTCAATCGAGTTTTTCAACATCGGCTGATTCGAGGATGGCTAACTGGGGGGAGACGTGCGGATTGGTCCGAAAAGCATTTCATGCGGTTTTTTACGGGCTGCATCGACAGATACAGATGATGATCTGGTGTGACCAGGGGGAAAGTATGCTGTTTTCTCTCATTCAGTAAGCCATTTCTCTTGAATAATATGCATAATTATGGCAATTGTTACCTGTGTATGGCATTTCGAAGCGCAAGAGTTTCTGTTTACCGGTCTGGATTATTTCCGCAACCTTATCCAACATGGCGGCGGAATGTGTTGCAGGACAACGGTTATAAGGGATCTGAAGCCAAAAGATGTTGTTTATTTCACCATTGAGTGGTGGATAATTATGCTTTATTCCTGTATTTTTATACCAAATTTTAGCTGTGTGTGACGTTTAAATGCTCATCTGACAATGCTGTATTGGAAATGCACTGTTTGGTTTTTTAAACGTCATTTGACATTTGTTACTGGTGTATCTGTATATTCACTGGATCTTGCTCTAAAAGTTTGTCAAAGGATGGAAT
>JAGOXX010000077.1 GCA_018059485.1 Aeromonadaceae bacterium
ATTTCCGCAGTAGACTGGTCGATCAAGCGGTGATCAAACGCCTTCAGGCGGATGCGAATTCTTTGGTTCTGCATTTACCAGAGCTCCAAATGGATAAAAGAACATAAAACAAACCGCCCGAAGAACCATCATTAAGGCCTCGGAGGTCGTTTCATAACGTTTCCCCCCAAATCGGGGAGACTGTGAAGTTCATGCGGCGAACCGCTTGAACCGAGCCTGTTGGCTCTGCTGTCAAATTGACAAGCCCGCGTATTATACGGAACAACTTGCCATGCGCAAGTGTAATTCCACTATTTTGTTCACTATCTATACTGACTCTTGATGTGCAGTTTACTAGGCTCCGTATAGCACACTATTCTGAGTCCTAGAGGCCTGGCCATAGAGTCATGGTTCAAGCCGCTCACGGCTTCGACAGCGACAAACTGGCATGCAAAACGCATAGTGAGCGAGCATGCCCGTCCAACAGAGCTAAGGAGTGCACCATGGTGAACATCGGCCACAACCGCTGTAGCCATCCCGCCCACGGCAGACATCGCCGTACGGCACTTTTATGTTTGTTACTCTTGCTGAGTAGCACAGTCGAGGCCCGCGAAACCTTCCGCATCGCCTGGACGACCTACATCGGCTGGATGCCTTGGCACTATGCCGACCAGCACGGCATTATCAAAAAATGGGCCGATAAGTATCACATCCAGATCGAAATGGTGCATTTGGATTGCTATCGAGATTCGCTACTGCGCTACACCTCGGGTGATTTCGATGGCAGCGCCATGACCAATATGGATGCATTGACGATTCCGGCTGCACAAGGGGTCGACTCAACGGCGCTAATCATTGGCGATTTCTCTAATGGCAACGACGGCATAGTGCTCAAAGGCAAACAACAGCTCAATGCATTAGCCGGCCACTCCATTCATCTGGCTGAAGGCAGCGTTTCGCACTACCTGCTGGCAAGAGCGTTGCAAATCCAGGGGATGAATGAGAGAGATGTTCACACCATTGATCTGCCAGATGACAAGTTAGTTGCCGCCTACGCAACACCGGCAGTAACGGCAACAGCCACCTGGAATCCCCACCTTAGCGAACTGCTCAAAATGGCCGACAGCCACAAGGTGTTCGACTCGAGTTATATACCGGGTGAGATCATCGACCTAATGGTGGTTCGTAGCGATCGACTGGCCTCACATCCAGAGCTGGGGAAAGCACTGACCGGCGCCTGGTATGAAGTGATGAGCATAATGTCTGGTGCAGACGAACGAGCACAACAGGCGAGAACCGAGATGGGTGAAGCAGCTGGCACCGATCTGATTGGCTATGAAGCCCAGATGGCAGCCACACGAATGTTCTACCAACCCCAGGATGCAGCTAATTTTGCCGAAAGCCCCGAGTTGGCGAAGACCATGCAGCAAGTTGCCGATTTTGCCGCCAACCATGGCCGCCCCGACAAGAGATCTCGAAACAGCAAGGCAATTGGCATCGAAATGCCGGCAGGCTCATATGGTGACCAGCGAAACATCAAGCTGCGTTTTACTGGAGACTTTATGCGGCAAGCGGCGGCAGGCAAACTATAAGCCGCCACGCTGGCCGCATCCCCCAATGATTGGCCTGATCCGTTCCTAGCGTCGCCGCTTAAGAATATAAAACGCGACCCCCATGAAGAGCAGACTCGGTGCCGTGGCTCCGAAGACGGGTGGCACCTCATACACCAGACTCATGGGGCCAAACACCTGATTAGCCACATAGAACGAGAAGCCGAGAATCACCCCCGTGATGATACGGACCCCCATGGCGACCGAGCGCAGGGGTCCAAAGACGGTACTGGCAGCCAGCAGCATCATGGCAATCACCGCCAGTGGCGCCGTAATCTTGCGCCAAAGCTCCAATTCATAGCGATCAACCTTTTGCCCGCTCTGCTGCATATAGCCAATGTAGTCATACAGACCCGCAGCCGAGAGTTCATCCGGAGAAATCGCCACTACATCCAGCTTGTTCGGGGTCAATCCCATTTGCCACCGTTCATGGGCGACAACTTCGGTACCGATTTTTTGCTTGTGAGTAAAGGTGGTGCGATGCACCTCCTCCATCAACCAGCCCCCATCCTGATAGCGACCACTCTTGGCCTGAGCTGTCTCCAGCAGTTCAGGGTCTGAGCCAAAGCGGTAGCGGGTAATTCCTTGTATGGAGCCGTCACGCAATACGCTGGCAATGTTGATGAAGTCCTGATTTTCGCGGATCCAGACCCCTGCACTCGATACTGTCATCTGGCCGCCGGAGATGGCCATGCTCTTGAGGTCATCGGCTCTGCGTTCCGTAATGGGGGCCAGATACTCACCCAACAGCATGACGACCACCATGACCGGCAACACAGTCTTCAATACGGCCATGACTATATTGAAGCGGGAACGACCAACCGACTGCAACACCACCAGCTCCGAACTTGACGCCAGCTGCCCCAGCCCAATCACACCACCGAGCAAGGCTCCGATGGGAAAGAAGAGCACCAGCTCTTTGGGAATGGAGTAGAGCACGTACCAGCCAGCCGTAATGACATCGTAGGTTCCGGAGCCTACGTGCTTCATCTGTTCAACATATTTGATGAGTGCCGAAAGGCCGACCAGCATCAGGGTACAGAGCAGGATAGACATCAGCACACTACGGCCGACATAACGATCGAGAATGCCAAACATCAGGCTTTGCCTCCCTTGATGCGTAAACGTAGCCGGTTGCGCCAGCGGGTTTCCACTAGATTCAGCGGCAGGGCAAACAGCAGTAAAAACAGGAGCGGCACGCTATACAATCCAGGAAGTGCCGGTAGACTCCCCCGCTCCAGCGCCCCCTTGCCCGCGGACAGCAGCAGAAAATAGCTCAGATAGAGCAGGATGGCCGGCAACAATTTGGCATAGCGCCCCTGGCGCGGATTGACTACAGCCATAGGCACCACAATGAGCGTCAATACAGGGATCGATAGCGGCAGGGCTATGCGCCATTGCCACTCGGCCAGAGCTTTGGGATTGGAATTCCCCAGCAATGCCTGACCCGGCATCGCCGAAAATTTCCGATTGCTCGTGACCTCATCGCTCCGCTCCTGGATCCAGCTGCGATACTCCGCAAACTCGGATATCTTGAATTCACCAGTCGCGTTTGGCCCCTCATAGCGTTTGCCGTTGTTCAGTGTCAGCCACTGCAACCCATTGCCATCTCGCTGTATGTTGCCAGAATCCGAAACCACTACTGTTGGAGCCTGTTTGGCATCACCCTGCTGCAACACATAGATGCGACTCAGCTCCTTGACGCCCTCCCCCTCGAGTTTGTCGATGTAGGCGACCACTTTGCCGTTATCCAGATTCATGAATCGGCCGCTATCGAGGGCAAACAAACCTGGATCGGCTTTGACTTGATCCAACAACTGGTACTGCTGCTCCTCGGCCCACGGAGCAATCCACATCGCATTGACCCCGGACACCAGCATGGTCAACAGCGCCAGCAGCTGGGCAATGCCCATGGTACTGGCCGGGCCAACCCCCACGGCCCGCATGACAGTCATTTCACTCTCGGCATAGAGTCGGCCATGAGCAAATAAGATGGCGATAAACAGACTCAACGGCAGCATCAACAACGCCATATAGGGAATGTTCAGCGCCAGCATCTCCGTCACCAATTGGGTGGGGAGCGCTCCTCGAGCAGCCCGAGAGAGAATACGGATAAAACTCTGGCTCAAGAAGATCATCAGCAAGATCCCCAGCACAGCGACCTGGGTCTTGATGGTTTCTTTGAAGATGTAACGGGACAGAATCACGCTAGCCTCTGGGAAAACTTGTAATTTTGAGCGAATCGCTAAAAAATAGGCCTGAAAATTCCATTTTGGCATATTTTACCTGATAAAAACGGTGGTTAATTGGCCAGCGAGGCCAGGCAACCATGCCACATTATCGAATAAACCTCGCACTTTGTCTTTAGGACCAAGGAGTCTCCATGGAGTTCAGCGTTAAAAGCGGCAGCCCCGAGAAGCAGCGCAGTGCTTGCATCGTCGTCGGAGTGTTTGAACCCCGTCGTCTCTCCAGCGTCGCCGAGCAGCTGGATCGCATCAGCGATGGTTACCTGAGTTCCCTGCTGCGCCGTGGCGATCTGGAGGGGAAAGCCGGTCAGATGCTATTGCTGCACCAAGTACCGGGTGTGCTCTCCGAGCGCGTCTTGCTGGTCGGCTGTGGCAAGGAGCGTGAGCTGGATGAACGCCAGTTCAAGCAGATCATGCAGAAGACCATCAGCACCCTGAACGAAACCGGTTCGATGGAGGCAGTCTGCTTTCTCACCGAGTTGCACGTCAAGGGCCGCGACACCTACTGGAAAGTCCGACAAGCCATTGAAACCACACAATCGGGTCTATATAGCTTCGATCAGTTCAAGACCAACAAGGCCGAGCTGCGTCGTCCGCTGCGCAAGCTGGTATTCAATGTGCCAACCCGCCGCGAGCTACCGACCGGTGAACGGGCGATCACACACGGTCTGGCCATCGCCAAAGGAGTTCGCGTCTGTCGCGATGTTGGCAACATGCCGCCCAATATCTGCACACCAGCCTACCTGGCCTCTCAGGCCCGCCGCCTGGCCGATGCCTGCCCGAATATCACCACCAAGGTGATCGGTGAACAGCAGATGGCCGAGCTGGGAATGAACTCCTATCTGGCCGTGGCGCGAGGCTCCGAGAATGAAGCCATGATGTCTATCATGGAGTACAAGGGACACCCAGACGCCAAGCCGATTGTGCTGATCGGCAAGGGGCTGACCTTCGACTCCGGTGGCCTCTCCATCAAGCCGGCCGATGGCATGGACGAGATGAAATATGACATGGGCGGCGCCGCTTCCGTGCTGGGAACCATGCATGCACTGGCCGAGCTCAAGTTGCCACTCAATGTGGTGGGTGTGTTGGCTGGTGCCGAGAACATGCCCGATGGCAAGGCCTATCGCCCTGGAGACATCCTCACCTCCATGTCCGGTCAGACCATCGAAGTGCTCAATACCGATGCCGAAGGGCGTCTGGTACTGTGTGATGCATTAACCTATGCCGAACGCTTCGACCCGGAGTCCGTCATCGACGTCGCCACCCTGACCGGTGCCTGCGTCGTGGCACTCGGCCATCACACCACGGGCTTGCTGGCCAACCATAATCCCTTGGCTCATGAGCTGTTGGCTGCGGCCGATCTCTCCGGCGACAAGACCTGGCGCCTGCCGCTGTGGGATGAGTACCAGGAGCAGCTGGAGAGTCCGTTTGCCGATATGACCAACGTCGGGGGCCGCCCGGCTGGGGCCATCACGGCTGCCGCCTTCTTGTCGCGCTTTGCCAAGAAGTACAACTGGGCCCACCTGGATATCGCAGGCACCGCCTGGAAGTCTGGCAAGGATAAAGGGGCAACCGGACGCCCGGTTCCTCTGCTGACCCAGTTTTTGCTGAGTCGTGCCGGCGTTGAATTTGATGAGTAAGGAGACGAGGGGGGCTCATGCCCCCCTTGAACCGAGATGAAAACAGCCACCTTCTATCTGCTACCGACCACAAGGCACACCGATGCCGAGGCTCAGCTGGCGCTCGCTTGCCAATTGGCCACCGAGCGTTATCGACTCGGACAGAGTCTGTTTCTGTGCGTCGAGAGTCAGGAGCAAGGCTGGCAACTCGACGAGATGCTCTGGCAGCAAGATCCGGACAGCTTTGTGCCCCACAGCCTCTCCGAGGAGCCAACGGCCCACCAGGCTCCCGTCGAGATCGGCACAGGCCTGCCCCGCCGCAATCGCCAGCTACTGATCAATCTCAGTCAGCAGGCTCCGGCATTTGCAGGACGCTTTGCCGAAGTGGTAGATTTTGTCCCCACCGATGATTCCCTCAAACAGCTGGCCCGCGAACGCTACAAACAGTATCGCGCCGTCGGCTTCACGCTGCAGACGCAGGCCGTTCCACCAGCCTTCGCGATCGAAGCGACAGACAGACCCGAGACCGACTAAGAATGGAAAAGACCTTCAACCCCAGCGCTGTTGAACAGGCGCTCTACCAACACTGGGAATCCCAGGGTTACTTCAAGCCCCACGGCGACACCAGCAAAGACGGCTACTGCATCATGATACCGCCGCCGAATGTCACCGGCAGTCTGCACATGGGCCACGCCTTCCAGCAGACCATCATGGATGCCCTGATCCGCTATCAGCGCATGCTGGGTAAAAATACCCTGTGGCAAGCGGGTACCGACCATGCCGGTATCGCCACCCAGATGGTGGTAGAGCGCAAGATCGCCGCCGAAGAGGGCAAGAGCCGCCACGACTATGGCCGCGATGCCTTCATCGACAAGATTTGGCAGTGGAAGGAGGAGTCTGGCGGCACCATCACCCGTCAGATGCGCCGCCTCGGCACCTCGGTAGACTGGGATCGCGAGCGCTTCACCATGGATCCGGGACTCTCCCGTGCCGTGCAGGAGGTCTTCGTGCGTCTGTATGACGAGGAGTTGATGTACCGCGGCAAGCGTCTGGTGAACTGGGATCCCAAACTGCACACCGCCATCTCCGATCTGGAAGTAGAGAACCGCGAAGTCAAAAGCTCCATGTGGATGCTGCGCTACCCGCTGGCCGATGGCCAGCAGACCCGCGATGGCGAGCACTTCCTGGTGGTTGCCACCACCCGTCCGGAAACCATGCTGGGTGA
>JAGOXX010000016.1:0-8958 GCA_018059485.1 Aeromonadaceae bacterium
AGCAAGACCTTCCCGATAGAAAGCAAGGGTGGCGGGATCACCACAAAACAGGCGGGCCACTACATCCAGCGCGTAAAAACCTATCCGCACCTCGGTACGAAATTGTAAAATGCCAGCCGACCTGCGAGGGACTCACGGATCGGTTGCAACGCTAAATTCGCGACCGCCCACGAGCCTGCACCCACATTCAACCGGTAACCCGCTGATGGAAAAACGTAATCTGGAACAGCACACTCCCATGATGCAGCAATATCTGGGATTGAAGGCGCAACACCCTGATGTCTTGCTGTTTTATCGCATGGGCGACTTCTACGAGCTGTTCTACGAGGATGCGCGCAAGGCCTCGCAACTGCTGGATATCTCGCTGACCAAGCGCGGTCAGTCGGCAGGCACGCCGATCCCGATGGCGGGGGTACCCTATCACGCCGTCGAAGGCTATCTGGCCAAGTTGGTACAGCTCGGCGAGTCGGTGGCGATCTGCGAACAGATCGGCGATCCGGCCCTGAGCAAGGGGCCGGTCGAGCGGCAGGTGGTGCGGATTGTCACTCCGGGGACCGTCACCGATGAGGCGCTGCTGAGTGAACGCCGCGACAACCTGATCGGCGCCCTCTACCACGACGGCCAGCAGTTTGGTCTAGCGGTGCTGGATATCAGCTCCGGTCGTTTCAGCATCAACCAGTTTCCAGCCGAAGAGACTCTCTTGGCCGAGTTGCAACGGCTGGATCCCGCCGAACTGCTCTATCCGGAATCCTTCGCGCACTTGGCGTTGCTCGGCTCGCGCAAGGGGCTGCGCCGCCGCGCCGAGTGGGAGTTCGAGTTTGCCACCGCCCATCATCTGCTCTGTCAGCAGTTCGGCACCCGCGATCTGATCGGCTTTGGCGTCGAGTCGGCCACCACAGCCCTGTGTGCCGCCGGTTGCCTGATGCAGTACGTCAAGGACACCCAGCGCACCGCCCTGCCCCATATCCGCGCCATTCGTCTGGAGCAGACCGAGCAGATGATAGTGCTGGATGCCGCAACTCGCCGGAACCTGGAGCTGACGCAGAATCTGGCCGGTGGCGTGGAAAACACCCTGGCCCAGGTGCTCGATGCTACCGCCACGGCGATGGGCAGCCGCCTGCTCAAACGCTGGATCCATCAGCCTTCGCGCAATCGGCCACAACTGCTCAATCGTCAACAGGTGATTGCCGAGCTCATCGAGCAGGAGCTGATGGCCGAGCTCTCCCCTCTGCTGCGGCAGATTGGCGACATGGAGCGGGTTCTGGCGCGGCTGGCGCTGCGCTCGGCTCGTCCCCGGGATCTGAGCCGTATGCGCCACGCCTTCCAGCAACTGCCCGCCGTGCAGGCCTTGCTGGCGCCGCTGCAGAACGAGGCGTTGCAACTGCTGGCCGAGCGGGCGAGCAGCTTCCCCGAACTCTGCGCCCTGCTCGAGCGCGCCGTGGTCGAGACGCCACCCGTGGTGATCCGCGACGGCGGCGTCATTGCCCCCGGCTATGATGCCTCCCTGGATGAGCTGCGTTCCCTGGCCGCTGGCGCTACCGACTACCTGCAGCAATTGGAGCTGCGCGAGCGCGAACGCACCGGCATCAGCACCCTGAAGGTGGATTACAACAAGGTGCACGGCTTCTATATCGATGTGACCCGGGCCAACAGCCATCTGGTACCCGCCGATTACATCCGCCGCCAGACTCTAAAGAACAACGAGCGCTATATCATCCCGGAGCTCAAGGCCTATGAGGACAAGGCGCTGACGGCCCAGAGTCGCGCCCTAGCGTTGGAGAAGCAGCTCTATGAGGCACTGCTGGATCAGTTGCTACCCCATCTGGCGTCGCTGCAGCAATCCGCTGCCGCCATCGCCGAGCTGGATGTGCTGAACAATCTGGCCGAGCGTGCCCAGACCCTGAACTACTGCCGTCCCCAACTGAGCGAACAGCCCGAGATCCATATCGAAAACGGCCGCCATCCGGTGGTCGAGCAGGTGTTGAGTGACCCCTTCATCGCCAACCCCATCGATCTGCATCCGCAGCGGCGCATGCTGATCATCACCGGGCCCAACATGGGGGGTAAATCCACCTACATGCGCCAGACGGCACTGATCGCCCTGCTGGCCCATATCGGCTCGTTTGTACCGGCCGACAGCGCCCGCATCGGCCCCATCGATCGGATCTTCACCCGCATCGGCGCCTCGGACGATCTGGCCTCCGGCCGCTCCACCTTCATGGTCGAGATGACCGAGACGGCCAACATACTGCACAACGCCACCGAGCAGAGTCTGGTGCTGATGGACGAGATCGGTCGCGGCACCAGCACCTACGACGGTCTGTCGCTGGCCTGGGCCTGCGCTGAACAGCTGGCCAGCCGCGGCGCCTTCACCCTGTTTGCCACCCACTATTTCGAGCTGACCCAGTTGTCGGGTCAGTTGAGCCACCTGGCCAACGTTCATCTGGATGCGGTGGAGCATGGCGATGGCATCGCCTTCATGCATGCGGTTCAGGAGGGGGCTGCCAGTCGATCTTACGGACTGCAGGTGGCAGCCTTGGCGGGGGTGCCCAAATCGGTCATCCAGCGCGCCCGGCAGAAGCTGCATGAACTGGAGCAATCCGGCACACCGGAGCCCGGCGGCACGGCACACGCGGCTGGCATGGAGCCAGCCCATGTTACGGCGCCGCTCCTCGCCCCCGAACATCCGGCCGTCAGCCTGTTGCAGGATCTGGAGCCCGATAGCCTGACCCCGCGCCAGGCGCTGGAGGCGCTGTACCGACTCAGGCAGCTGATCTAGGACGAAAACAGCAAAACAAACGGGGCCGAACGGCCCCGTATTTGTCTTGCCTGAACATGCTTAATCGCCGTTAAACAGGGCATCCACCGTCAGACCTTGCTGCGTCAGGATATCCCGCAGCCGACGCAAGGCTTCGACCTGGATCTGCCGTACCCGCTCACGGGTCAGGCCAATCTCACGCCCCACATCTTCCAAGGTTGCCGGTTCATATCCCAGCAAACCAAAACGGCGCGCCAAAACTTCACGTTGCTTGGCATTGAGCTGTTCGAGCCAGTGAACCACGCTGACACGCATGTCATCGTCCTGGGTCTCCAGCTCTGGCCCCATGCCCCGCTCATCGGTCAGGATATCCAGCAGAGCCTTATCGCCGTCTCCGCCAATCGGGGAATCCACCGAACAGATCTTTTCGTTCAGCTTGAGCATGCGCGAGACATCTTCGACCGGGCGATCCACGGCGGCAGCAATATCTTCAGCCGTAGGCTCATGATCCAGCTGATGGGCCAGCTCGCGAGCCGTGCGCAAATAGACATTCAACTCTTTGACCACATGGATCGGCAGACGTATGGTGCGCGTCTGGTTCATGATGGCGCGCTCTATGGTCTGACGGATCCACCAGGTGGCGTAGGTCGAGAAGCGGAAACCACGTTCCGGATCAAACTTCTCAACGGCACGAATGAGCCCCAGATTGCCCTCTTCAACCAGATCGAGCAGAGCCAGACCACGATTGTTATAACGGCGGGCAATCTTGACCACCAGACGCAGATTGGACTCGATCATGCGCTTGCGAGCAGCGAGGTCGCCGCGCAGAGCCTTGCGGGCAAAAAATACTTCTTCTTCAGCGGTCAACAGCGGCGAAAAGCCGATTTCACCTAAATAGAGTTGGGTAACGTCCATCGAGACCCGTTGCACTTCCGCAGTAACCGTCTCGGCAGCCACCACATCGTCACCATCATCGACATCCACCAAACTCTCAATTGACTCTAGCTCTTCGTCGAGCTCGAAAACGCTTTCAGTTGCAGTCAGTTCCATATCGCTCATAGGTTGTTCCCCCCCAACCCGTCAGATAAATCGCTTCAGGGCTTTATCGTTTCGGAAGAAATCGTACCGGGTTTATCGATTGACCCCGATAACGAATTTCAAAATGTAGCCGCACATCTTGAGCGTCGCTGCTACCCATATCGGCTATGCGTTGACCTGCTTTCACTTCCTGCTGTTCCTGAACCCTCAATACATCGTTGTGGGCATAGGCGGACAGGTAGTCCTCGTTGTGCTTGATTATTATTAAGTTACCGTAGCCTCGAAGAGCACTTCCGGCATAGACCACCTTGCCAGCGGCGGCAGCAACCACGGCTTGTCCGCGAGTTCCTGCTATGTCTATACCCTTGTTGCCTTGCTCCGAGAGCGAAAAACCCTGAACAATCCGCCCTCGAGCGGGCCATTGCCAGGTTAAATAGTTGTTGTAATTCTGTTCATTTATGGTTCGAGAGTATTCTTTTCTGTTACTAGCAGCAAGCCCCTGCGTCACAGGAGATCCAGCCTTTTGCACATTATTTTGTTTTGGATCACGCTTCGCGGTCATTGTCGCTGACGCCGATGTCGATGGCGCGCCAAGTAGCAATAACTGTCCCGGATGAATCGTATAAGGCTTCTTCAAATCGTTCAGACGCACCAGCGCCATCATGCTGGTTCCGTGGTTTTGGGCAACCATGGATAAGCTGTCACCCGACTTGACGACATACCGACCGGCACTTGGGTTATCCAGATCCAGTTTCAACACCTGTCCGGCATAGATCGAATAGGGGGGCTGAATGTCGTTGTAGCGAGCCACCGCTTGAAAATCGAGGCCGTACATCCAGGCAATCGCATACAGGGTGTCGCCTTTCTTGACCCGATAGCGATTTTTAGCCAGAGGTTCATCGGCTTTTTTTACTGTTCGCGCCTGATTTGAGTGTTTGGCCGAGCGGTTACCCGCATCGCGCACCGGAGCCGGTGAATCATGGCTGCTACAGGCCACCACCATGCTCAAGCAACAAGTGGCCATCAGAGTTCGCATCATCCTAACGCTTGGTAACATCAAATTTTGATCACAAAATAGGCGACAATTGCCGCAACAACACACAGCCAGCCGATCAGATCGATGTACTGACGTAATTTCTGTTCCATTTTGGCGCCCCCCCACTTCATCAGGGCAGCTACCAGGAAGAAACGGGCACTGCGAGAAATGATCGAGGCAATCATGAAAGGTACAACCGCCATATGCATCATACCGGCGGTGACGGTGAACAGCTTATAGGGGATCGGCGAAAAGCCAGCGAGAAACACCACCCAAAAGTCCCACTCCGCGAACCACTGTTTGATCAGTTCAAAGTTTGCCTGATAACCCATAGCCTCGATCGCAGGTAACACGGCAACATCAAACAGCCAGTAACCGAGCAGATAACCGGCCAAGCCACCGAGCGCCGACGAGAGCGACGCGATGAGAGCATAACGCCACGATTTTTCCGGTTTGGCCAAACACATGGGAGCCAACATCACATCCGGCGGAATCGGCCAGAATACGGATTCGATAAAACTGTTGATGGCCAAAAAGTGCACCGCATGTCGGTGACGGGACCAGATCATTACCTGATCATAGAGACGGGCAAACAGCTTCATTGAAGCTCACCATGAACCAGAGGGACAAAGCGGACAGCTTCCAACACCTCACTCCTCACCTGAGTTGCATTTTTTTCGATCAACAGCAATTTTTGTTCGCCTCTTGTTTCACCGACCGGAATGATGAGCCGGCCCCCCACCTTGAGCTGCTGGACCAGCGCATCAGGCACCACCTGGGCGGCGGCGGTCACTATGATAGCGTCAAAAGGAGCTTTTGTCGGCCACCCAGCCCAGCCATCGCCATGCCGGGTCGAAACATTATGCAGGTCCAGACGCTGCAAACGCCGTTTGGCTTGATACTGCAGCGTCTTGATCCGCTCGACGCTGTAGACATGGTTGACCAGTTGAGCCAGCACCGCCGTCTGATACCCCGAGCCTGTGCCAATTTCCAATACCGAGTTTGGTTTGCCGATCAACAGTTGTTCCGTCATCCGGGCCACTATATAGGGCTGAGAGATGGTCTGACCGAAGCCGATTGGCAACGCCATATTCTCCCACGCCTGATGGGCAAAGGCTTCATCAACAAATGCTTCCCGGGGCACGTTGGCCATTGCCGCCAACACCCGCTCGTCATGAATCCCCTGACGGATCAACTGTCCAATCAGAGGTGGTACTGCACGGTTACGCAAGGGTATTCACAGCTCCCTTATCCACTCTTGTAAGCCATCCATGTGGCGATATGCGGTGATATCAATCTGTAATGGTGTGATAGAGACATAACCCGCCTCGACCGCCGCAAAATCGGTTCCCTCTCCCGCATCCTGACTTGCTCCCGGTGGACCAATCCAGTAGATGGGGCGCCCGCGCGGATCCTGCTCTACTATCACAGTTTCGGCGGGGTGACGACAACCCAGTCGCGTCACACGAATGCCTTTGATCTGCGCCAACGGCAGATCCGGAACATTCACATTCAGGATCTGATCCGCCGGCAGCGGACTGCGCATCAACCCCTGCACCAGGCGGCAAGCATAATGAGCCGCCGAGGCAAAGTGTTTAGAACCCACCAAAGAGACCGCCATGGCGGGCAATCCAAGGTGCCGTCCCTCGGTCGCCGCGGCGACGGTCCCCGAGTAGATCACATCGTCCCCCAGGTTGGCACCATGATTGATTCCAGAAACCACCATATCCGGCAGCGGGCTAAGCAACGCATTGACCGCCAGATGCACGCAATCGGTCGGCGTACCTTTGACGGCGATAAAATCATTGTGCGCCATCGACTCCAGCCGCAGCGGATTTTCCAGTGTCAAAGAATGGCTGGCTCCGCTGTGATTGCGATCGGGAGCCACCACAACCACATCAGCAATTTGGCGCAGCGCCTCACTCAGGATGCGGATCCCGTCGGCATGCACCCCATCATCGTTACTGACCAGAATCTTCATGGTTTTCCACATGGTCGACCATGACCAGCTCGCGAATGATGCTGGTCGCATAGCAACCGGCAGGTAGCCAGAAATTCAGCTGCAACCCATCCGGCTGCCAGCTCCAGTGCCACTCTTTCGGCTTGAGCAATAAAGGACGACGCTCCTGATTCAGCCCAGCCCCTTCCAGCCCGTTTTTCCAGCTGTCGAACGCAGCCAGTTTTTCGGTCTCGAATGCCAGCGCATCGGCCTGTGCGGCCTGACGACCACGCCCCCACAGAGGCGAACTCAGCTGCAAGTCGCCCGAAGCCAGACGCTGTTGCAGCTCTTCACTCACCTCGGGTTCACTGAAAAACGAGTGAGTTCCGGCCAGCATCAGGCAATCCCCCGCCAGCAGGGTTTCGGACAAGCCAGCGGCCAGTCGCTCGCTGACCAGGTGGTTGAACAGGTAGCTGCGGGCGGCGGATAGGAAGAGTGAGCGTTTATCCCGATCCTTGATGCGCTTGCCCTGGAACATAGACTCAGCAGCCTCCAGGTTATTCCCCCCCCGGCCAAAGCGCTGATCGCCAAAATAGTTGGGGACGCCTCGCTCGCCAATGGCAGCCAGACGCGCCTCGAGTTCCGGGCTCTGGGCCAGCTCCCGCAGCAGTATGGTAAAGGAGTTCCCCTTCAGGGTGCCGGTGCGCAACTTGCGCGAGTGGCGGCTGCGCTTGAGGATCTGGATGGAATCACTCTCAACTGAGCTCAGATCGGGTTCATCCTTACCCGGCACATGGATGCCGAACCACTGCTCGGTCACGGCGTTGCGATCCTTGAGTCCGCCCCAGGTCACGGCACTGCGCTGCACCCCGGCCGCCTTGGCCAGCAGACCCGCCACCCAGGCGGTGTTTTCACCACGCTTGCGCACGTAAACCAGGATATGTTCACCCGCACCATCCGGTTCGAACCCCATATCCTCGATAACGACAAAATCTTCCGGTTGCTGTTTGAAACGGGCCGATTGCTGCGGTTTACCGTGCAGATAACTCCATTCAGGCAGACTCATGCTTTCACCACCAATACTACTGCTTCCACGGCTATGCCCTCTTTGCGCCCGGTGAACCCCAGCCGTTCGCTGGTCGTTGCCTTGACGTTAATTTGTTGAATGGCTGATTGAAGATCAGCGGCCATCACGGCCCGCATCGCCTCGATATGCGGCGCCATCTTCGGCGCCTGGGCTATGATGGTCACATCCAGATTACCCAGACGATATCCTTCGGCCAGCACTTTGGCATAGACATCGCGCAGCAGGATCCGGCTGTCGATGCCTTTAAAACTCATGTCATTGTCCGGGAAATGGTGCCCGATATCACCGGCGGCAATAGCGCCCAGCAGGGCATCAGAGACGGCATGCAGCACCACATCGCCATCGGAATGGGCTAACAACCCCTGTTCATAAGGCACCGGAACCCCGCCCAACATGCAGGGGCCTTCACCGCCGAATTTATGCACATCAAAACCGTGACCAATGCGAATCATGGGTTTGTCTCCTGTTGGCTCAGAAACAGGGCTGCCAACGCCAGATCCTCGGGTCGGGTCACCTTGATATTGTCGGCCCGCCCTTCCACCATCAGGGGGCGCCAGCCTGCCAGCTCCATGGCCGAGGCTTCATCGGTAATCGGCAAGCCCTGGCTCTGCCCCTGCTGTATGGCGTCGCGCAGTAGCGTCGTGCGGAAAAACTGCGGAGTCAGGGCGTGCCACAGCTGATCCCTATCCACCGTCTTTTGAATATATCCGGCGGCATCGCTGCGCTTCATGGTATCACGCACCCGACTGCCGAGGATGGCGCCATCCCCGGCCAGACCAGCATGAATCAGTCGATCGATGTCCTGATGGGTGATGCAAGGGCGAGCAGCGTCGTGCACCAGCACCCACTCGCTCTCCACCAGTGACAAGCCATTGAGGACAGAGTCAGCACGCTCACAGCCACCGGTCGTGGTCATCAATCGAGGATGACTGGCAACTGGCAGTGTCTGGAAAAAATCATCATCGGCAGCAAGAGCCACCACTACCCGCTCGATACGCGGATGGGCCAGCAGACGCTCCAAGGTGTGCTCGATCAGAAATTTACCGGCCAATGGCAGATACTGTTTCGGACAACTAGCCCCCATGCGGCTGCCAATGCCG
>JAGOXX010000016.1:9058-20226 GCA_018059485.1 Aeromonadaceae bacterium
AGCCACCACTACCCGCTCGATACGCGGATGGGCCAGCAGACGCTCCAAGGTGTGCTCGATCAGAAATTTACCGGCCAATGGCAGATACTGTTTCGGACAACTAGCCCCCATGCGGCTGCCAATGCCGGCCGCAGGAACCACAACGGTAAAAGTCAGCATCATCAATCACTCTTGGGCAAGGAGCTGGGCAGGGTATTCGCTTTGCCCTCTTTCGGCAGGATGCGGTAGAAAGTCTCTTCCGGTTTGATAAAACCAAGATCGTTACGCGACAACTCCTCGATCGCTTCGAGACCGCTCTTGAGATCATCGATCTCCTTGTAGAGCATCTCGTTACGCTCCTTGAGCTGTTGATTGTCGGCTTGCTGGCGCAGCACATTGTCTGAAGTCTGGCGATATTCCACCAAACCGTTCTTGCCAAACCAGAGTTGCTGTTGCAGTACGCCCAACACCAGCATCAATACAAGGGTAAATAGTCGCATCGGTGATCCTCCCGGCGGCATAGTTTCCCATATTACGGCGCAAAAGAAAGCCCCGCCGTTTGGCGGGGCTTGCATAGGCGAGTTTAAGCAACAAGCAGATTAGGCTTGGTTCTTAACTTCTTTCAGACCGCGGAAAGGAGCCTTGGCACCCAGGGCTTCTTCGATACGGATCAGTTGGTTGTACTTGGCAACACGGTCAGAACGGCTCATGGAACCAGTCTTGATTTGGCCAGCAGCGGTACCAACAGCCAGGTCAGCGATGGTAGCGTCTTCGGTTTCACCGGAACGGTGGGAGATAACGGCGGTGTAACCGGCATCCTTGGCCATCTTGATAGCAGCCAGAGTTTCGGTCAGAGAACCGATCTGGTTGAACTTGATCAGGATGGAGTTGGCGATGCCGTTGTCGATACCGCGCTTCAGGATCTTGGTGTTGGTTACGAACAGGTCATCACCAACGATCTGGATCTTGCTGCCCAGCTTCTTGGTTTGGTAGGCGAAGCCTTCCCAGTCAGATTCGTCCAGGCCGTCTTCGATAGAAACGATCGGGAACTTGGCAGTCAGTTCTTCCAGGAAGTCAGAGAAACCGTTAGAGGTGAAGATACGACCTTCGCCCTTCAGGTTGTACTCTTTCTTCTCAGCGTCGTAGAACTCGGAAGCAGCGCAGTCCATGGCCAGGGTGATGTCGGTGCCCAGCTTGTAACCGGCAGCAGCAACGGCTTCAGCGATAACTTCCAGAGCTTCGGCGTTGGACTTCAGGTTAGGAGCGAAACCACCTTCGTCACCAACGGCAGTGTTGTAGCCCTTGGACTTCAGAACCTTGGCCAGGTTGTGGAACACTTCAGCGCCCATGCGTACCGCTTCTTTCAGGGTCTTGGCACCAACTGGCTGGATCATGAATTCTTGGATGTCGACGTTGTTGTCGGCGTGCTCACCACCATTGATGATGTTCATCATCGGCAGCGGCATGGAGTAAACACCGGCAGTGCCGTTCAGTTCGGCAATCCAGGCGTACAGCGGCATGCCTTGGGCAGCAGCTTCAGCCTTGGCGTTGGCCAGGGAAACAGCCAGGATAGCGTTGGCGCCGAAGTTGGATTTGTTTTCAGTACCGTCCAGATCGATCATGATTTGGTCGATGGCAGCTTGGTCCTTGGCATCTTTGCCAACCAGAGCAGCAGCGATCGGGCCATTAACAGCGCCGATTGCCTTCAGAACGCCCTTGCCCAGGAAACGAGACTTGTCACCGTCACGCAGTTCCAACGCTTCGCGGGAACCGGTAGAGGCGCCAGACGGGGCAGCAGCCATACCAACGAAACCACCTTCCAGGTGAACTTCGGCTTCTACAGTCGGGTTACCACGTGAGTCAATGATTTCACGAGCCAGTACTTTAACGATCTTAGCCATTGTATCGATCCTCGATGTTTGAAATAAAACAACATTAAAGTTGCAAAAAAATGCGGCGGCGGAACTATGCCCACAACCGCGGATTTTGTCGACTTAATTTAGGTGACGTTTCTGGTATTCACCAGCCGCCCGGATAAAGCCTTCGAACAAAGGGTGACCATCGCGCGGAGTCGATGTGAATTCCGGATGGAACTGCACCGCGACAAACCAAGGGTGATCTGGAATTTCAATGATTTCAACGAGCTTCTTGTCTGCAGACAGACCAGTCACTTTCAACCCGGCCGCTTCAACCTTCGGCAGCAGGGTGTTATTCACCTCGTAGCGGTGGCGGTGACGCTCA
This sequence comes from Aeromonadaceae bacterium, assembly GCA_018059485.1. Lineage (GTDB taxonomy): Bacteria > Pseudomonadota > Gammaproteobacteria > Enterobacterales > Aeromonadaceae > Pseudaeromonas. Next base: position 11,279 of record JAGOXX010000016.1, read on the forward strand.
TAGATGCTGTCGTTGCCATACATGGCGCGAACCTTGGAGCCTTCGGCCAGATGGCAGAGCTGGGAACCCAGACGCATGGTGCCGCCCAGGTCAGAACCTTCGGTACGTTGCTCGACCTTGCCTTCGTCGTTGATCCATTCGGTGATGAGACCGACGATCGGATAAGGGCTGTCCTTGCGGAATTCGCTGGAATGGGCGCCTTCCAAGCCGGCCACATGGCGAGCAAATTCGATCATCGCCACCTGCATGCCCAGACAGATCCCCAGGTACGGGATCTTGTTCTCGCGTGCATATTGTGCGGCCAGGATCTTGCCTTCCACACCACGCTCACCGAATCCACCAGGAACCAGAATGGCATCCAGCCCCTCGAGGATCTCGGTACCCTTGGTCTCGACATCCTGGGAGTCGATGTACTTGATGTTGATGCTCAGATGATTCTTCAAACCACCGTGCTTCAGCGCCTCGTTGACCGACTTGTAGGCATCCGGCAGGGAGACATACTTACCCACCATGCCGATGGTGACCTCACCGCTGGCGTTGGCCTGCTGGTAGATGACCTTTTCCCACTCGGAGAGATCGGCTTCTGGACAAGCCAGACCGAAACGATCGACCACGAACTGATCCAGACCTTGTGCCTTGAGCATGGCCGGGATCTTGTAGATGGTGTCCACGTCCTTCAGAGAGACGACGGCGCGTTCCGGCACGTTACAGAACAGTGCAATCTTGGCGCGTTCGTTCGCCGGAATGGAGCGGTCGGAGCGGCAGATCAGAATATCCGGTTGGATACCGATGGAGAGCAGCTCCTTGACGGAGTGCTGAGTCGGCTTGGTTTTGACTTCACCAGCCGCTGCCAGATAAGGCACCAGCGTCAGGTGCATGAACAGGGCATTGTTACGACCGATGTCGACAGCCAACTGACGAATCGCTTCGAGGAACGGCAGGGATTCGATATCACCGACGGTACCACCGACTTCGACGATGGCAACTTGTTGCCCCTCGGCGCCAGCGATCACCCGCTCCTTGATGGCGTTGGTGATGTGGGGAATAACCTGGATGGTCGCCCCCAGATAGTCACCACGACGCTCTTTGCGCAGAACGTCGGCATAGACTCGACCGGTGGTAAAGTTATTGCGGCGCGTCATCTTGGTACGGATGAAACGCTCATAGTGGCCCAGGTCCAGATCGGTCTCGGCGCCGTCTTCGGTCACGAAGACCTCACCGTGCTGGATCGGACTCATGGTACCAGGGTCTACGTTGATGTAGGGATCCAGCTTCATGATGGTGACCTTGAGGCCACGGGCTTCCAGAATAGCTGCCAAAGAGGCTGCTGCGATGCCCTTGCCCAAGGATGAAACCACCCCGCCTGTCACGAAAATATATTTAGTCGTCATGCTGAACCTGAAGATGTTTTAGGAATTACACGGGTACGTGTGGAGATGTATCAAGACGGGGTAATAGTATAGCAAAGGCACCTCTCCCTAACAACGCACAAAAATTTAGCAATCATCCTGTATCGAGGATTTGCGTTACATCAACTTTGCTCTGATTGTTTGACCCTTTGCCACGCCGCTTCCATCTCATCGAGTGTGACATCGCGCAAATTTCGACCGGTCGCCTGAATTATGGCCTCCACACCGCGGAAACGGCGTTCAAACTTGGCATTGGCCTGACGTAACACCTGCTCGGGATCTTTTTTCAGATGCCGCACCAGATTGACGGTGGCAAACAGCAGATCGCCCAGCTCATCGGCAACCTTGGCCTCGTCCCGTTCGACCTGCAAGACCTCATGCATCACCTCATCGATCTCTTCATGGACCTTGGCCATCACAGGCCCAAGCGTATCCCAATCAAAACCGACGGCGGCACAACGCTTTTGCATCTTGTTGGCACGATTGAGCGCCGGCAGTGCCAAAGGAATATCATCCAACACGCTGATCGCCGAGGCGTCTTTTTGCTGCCGCTCTTTGGCCTTCTCCGCTTCCCAATTGGCATTCACCGCCGTCGTATCGGCAAACTGGGCGTCGGCAAAGACATGGGGGTGACGACGCACCAGCTTCTCACTGACGGTATCGATTACCTCGGCGAAACCAAACAGTCCCTGCTCGCTGGCCATCTGGCAGTAGAAGATCACCTGAAAGAGCAGATCCCCAAGCTCCCCCTTGAGCGCCTCCAGATCGTGCCGCTCAATGCTGTCGGCCACTTCATAAGCCTCTTCCAGGGTGTAGGGCACTATGCTGGCGAAAGTCTGCTTCTTGTCCCAGGGACAGCCGACTTCCGGGTCACGCAGGCGAGCCATGATGGCCAAGAGATCATCGAGTTGGTAACTGGGTTGGTTCATGGTTGGATCCATTAAAAAAGGGGCAGCAGCCCAATGCTGATCAGATTAGGCAGGGAGTGATCCCATTGAACCAACCGTTGGCGGCAGGGATGCCGCCATCGAGCCCCCATGGATGGGTTTACGGCGAGTTGGTGAAAGGGAAACTCCCTGCATTTTTCTTAAGTGAACGAGATGGGGCCGTACTCCCGTTAACCAAAAAAATGGATTACAACCGTTTGGCGCTGACCACATCGCTCATCTGATTAATCTTCGACAACATGCGGTTAAGCGCCTCAATGTTGTAGATCTCCATGTCGATGTCGATGTCGGCGGTCTGCATCCGAGTATTGGAGCGCGAACGCATGCCCAGCACGTTGATCTTCTCGTTGGCGATGATGGTGGTAATGTCCCGCAGCAGCCCGGATCTATCATTGGCGGTGATACGCACCGTCAAGGTATAACCGCCCGAGTAGCTCTCACCCCAGACCGCCTCGATCATCCGCTCCGGATTGCGGCGCATCAGCTCCTTGAGCTGTTCGCAATCCTCGCGATGGACCGAGATGCCCCGCCCCTGGGTGATGAAGCCGACGATGCCATCCCCGGGGATCGGCTGGCAGCAGCGGGCAATGTGAGTCATCAGGTTGCCGACCCCCTGCACGACTATGTGCCCCTTGGGCTGGCTCTGCACCCGGTTCTGACTCTTCTGCTCCAGTTGAGCCAGCAGCTTGCGCTCCTCCTCCTCGACACTCGGCTTGTTCAGCTTGGTCTCGAAGAAATTCATCAACTGGTTGATGCGGATATCGCCCGCGCCAAGCCCGGCCAGCAGATCGTCATGATCGTGGACGTTGTAGCGTGCGTAGACCTCACGCAGCATCTGCGCCTGCAGATCCTTGCTGAGCTGGAAGCCGTGGCGCTCCATCTCCTTCTCCAGGGTCTCCTTACCGGCCAGAATGTTCTTGTCGCGATCGACCTTGCGGAACCAGGAGGCCACCTTGGCGCGCGCTCGGCTGGTTCGCAGGAACCCCATGTTCGGGTTCATCCAGTCACGGCTCGGATTCGGCTCTTTTTGGGTGATGATCTCGATCTGATCCCCGGTCTGCAGCGTGTAGGTGAAGGGGACGATTCGGCCATCCACCTTGGCGCCGATGCAGCGGTGGCCGACCATGCTGTGCACCTGATAGGCAAAATCCAGCGGCGTGGCGCCAACCGGCAGGTCGACCACCTCCCCCTTGGGGGTAAAGACATAGACCCGATCCTCGAACACCTGGGTTCGCAACTCGTCGACCAGGGAGCCAGACTCGACCATGTCCTCCTGCCAGGCCAGCAGCTTGCGCAGCCAGGCGATCCGCTCCTCGTAGCCCGAGTCTTTGCCGGACTGCCCCTCTTTGTATTTCCAGTGGGCCGCGATACCCAGCTCGGCATCCTGGTGCATCTGTTCGGTGCGGATCTGGATCTCGACCGTCTTGCCCTCGGGGCCGAGAACCACGGTATGGATCGACTGGTAGCCATTGGGTTTCGGGTTGGCGACATAGTCGTCAAACTCCCGGGGAATGTGGTGCCACTGGGTATGGACTATTCCCAAGGCGGCATAGCAATCCTGCAGACGGTGAGCAATGACCCGCACCGCGCGAACATCGTAGAGATCGGAGAAGCTCAGCTGCTTCTTCTGCATCTTGCGCCAGATGCTGTAGATGTGTTTCGGGCGGCCATAGACATCGGCTTGAACCCCCGCAGCCTTGAGCGCCTGCTTGAGATCCTCGACGAAGCGATGGATATAGCGTTCGCGATCCAGCCGCTTCTCATCCAGCAACTTGGCAATCTGCTTGTAGGTGTCCGGATGCAGGTAACGGAAAGAGAGATCCTCGAGCTCCCATTTGAGCTGACCGATCCCCAAGCGATTAGCCAGCGGGGCATAGATGTTGGTGATCTCCTTGGCCACCAGCACCCGGGTCTCTTCGTCGGCGTTTTTGACTTCACGCAGGCAGGCGATCCGTTCGGCCAGCTTGATGACCACGGCGCGCACATCCTCGACCATCGCCAGCAACATGCGCCGTACGTTGTCGATCTGGGCATCGGAGACCTCACCGGAGTTGAGGCTCTGCAGGAAGCGGATCGCCTCCATGTCGATAACACCCTTGAGCAGTTGGCCTATGATCGGACCGAAGTCATCTTCGGCCTGCTCCAGCGTCAGGTGCTTGGCTTCGACGTGAGGATAAAGAATGGCGGCCCGCAGCGTATCGACATCCATATGCAGCGTCAGCAGGATACCCACCATCTCGGCACTGCGACTGGCCAGACGTACGGCTTCGCTCTCGGTCTCGCCCAGTCGATGCTGACAATACGCGAACACGGAGTGGAGCGTATCGCGCTCCTCGCTCGTCAGGGGGAGCGTCTCGGTCCACTCCTGCAAGTTAAAACCGGTTTTCAGGTGTGTATCGCGTACCGCAACCATGGTTTTTATCCTTTTTTCTTCGAACTCGCCGTCTGCTGTTCAAACAGCAAAATAGTCTCGACATGGCCGGTATGGGGAAACATGTCGAACAATCCCCAACGGGTCAGGGCATAGCCTTCTGCCAGCAACCGCTGACAGTCCCGGGCCGCAGTCACTGGATTGCAAGAAACGTACACAAGACGCTTCGGTGCCAGTTTGATCAGATGCGGCATGGAGCCTGCCGCGCCTGGACGTGCCGGATCCAGCAGCACCAGACTGAAGGGTTCCTTGGCCCAGGGGGCATGCACAAACGGCTCATCCAGATTCGACTGGAAGAAGCGCACATTGTTCAAGCCATTGCGCTCGGCATTTTCACGCGCCCGCAACACCATCTCCATGACCCCTTCAACCCCGACGACCTCCTTGGCCCGCGCCGCCAGTGGCAAGGTGAAATTTCCTAGGCCACAGAAGAGATCCAGCACCTTGTCAGCCGGTTCCGGCGCCAACCACTCTTGCACAGTCGCCACCATCTGCTCGTTGATGGTGCGATTGACCTGTAAGAAGTCACCCGGCAGGAATCCTATGGTCAACTCACCGAGTCGGTAATGGGGCGCCGCATTCGCCGTCAGTGGCTGCGGCTCGCCGGCACATTGCAGATAGCAGGCCAACTGGTGGCGCGCGGCAAATTCGCGCAGCAGCGCTAGGTCACCCTCGCCCGGCTGGCCATTATGCCGCAGCAACATCAGGGGGCCGTTATCCGCCTCACAGAGTTCAATATGGCCCAGATCCCGAAACGACTTCAGCTGATTGCAGAGTGTGCGCAACGGCTCAATCAAGATTGAGAGCGATGAAACTAGCACAGGGCACGCCTCGACTTCCACCAGGTCATGACTCAGGCGACGCCGGAAACCCAGCTGGGCCCGACGCCCCTTCTTGTCATATTTGATGGCCAGGCGACAGACACGGCGATAGCCCTGGCTTGCCGAAGCCGCCACAAATTCAGGTTCACCGATGGCCAGACCCGCCAGACGACTAAACAGATCCTGAACCCCGGAAACCTTGGTGGCATGCTGCATGGTCTGCGGCAGATGCTGGGTACTGCAACCACCGCACTCGGCGTAATGAGGGCAAAACGGTTCCTGCCGCTCTGGCGATACCGTCAGAATTTTCTGCACCTGGGCAAAACCATGCTGCTTCTTGTCATCGGTCAGACGCGCCTTGATCCGCTCGCCGGGCATGGCCCCCTCGACGAAAATGGTCTTTCCCTGATGGCGGCCAATGCCGACGCCATGCAGATCCAGGCGGTCGATGGTCAACTCCAGAGTCGACGAGGTTTTAGGTTTGGGCTGGGGCTTGAAAAACTGGGCCATAATGCTTGGTGCCTCGGAATGGCTATGTCATGATTGCTCGCGCTTTAGGTTCGCCATTGTCCCACAAGAAGCTGACTATGACCAAATATGGACTCCGCGCGCGCGTATTGGCATTTACCATACTGCCAACGCTGATCATCGGTTGCCTGCTCGCTGGCTACTTCTCGTTCCACCGACATCAGCAGCTCGAAGCCTACATCATAGAGCAGGGGATCAGCGTCATCGAGCCGTTGGCCATCGCCAGCGAATATGGCATGAAACAAAATAGCCGGGAGCTGCTCAAGCGACTGCTCGGTCTGACCCATCGCAAGAACTCCGCCTTCATCAACTCCATCGCCGTATTCACCGACGACAACCAGCTCTTCGTCACCTCGAATTTCCATCGCGGACTGGACATGCTGCGCCTGCCCAAGGGGGAGCCAATTCCCGAATTGACCTCGGTCGACTATCAGGGCGACTTCATCATACTGCGCACGCCAATCCTCGAAGAGGTCACCCTGACCGAGAGTTCGCTGCTCGACAGTAAGCCCCAGCGCGCCGTCGGCTATATCTCGATCCAAATGAATACCGATCGGGCTCTGATCATCCAGTATCGCGACACCGCCGTGGCTATCCTCGTCGTACTGCTCGGCCTTGGGCTCAGCATCTACTGCGGTCTGAACCTGGTCAATGTGGTCATCGATCCCATCAACCGCATGGTTCGCGCCGTCTACCAGATCCGCGAAGGGCGACTCGACACCCGGGTGCGCGGCCATATGCGTGGCGAGCTCGACATGCTGAAGAATGGCATCAACGCCATGGCCAAGGCCATCGCCGAATATCACAACGAAATGCAGATGAACATCGATCAGGCCACCTCAGATCTGCGCGAGACCCTGGAGCAGATCGAGATCCAGAACGTCGAGCTGGATATGGCCAAGAAACGGGCCCAGGAAGCCGCCCGGGTCAAATCGGAATTCTTGGCCAACATGTCCCACGAGCTGCGGACCCCGCTCAACGGCGTCATCGGCTTTGCCAAACAACTGTTCAAGACCCCGCTCACCAGCAACCAGAGCGATTACCTGAGTACCATCGAAAAATCGGCCAAGAATCTGCTCAACATCATTAATGACATTCTCGACTTCTCCAAACTCGAGGCGGGCAAGCTGTCGCTGGAGCAAATCCCCTTCAGCCTGCGTGATGTGGTGAATGAGACCATGACACTGCTGGCCCCCAGCGCCCACGACAAGGGGCTGGAGCTCTCGCTGCGGGTGCACAGCGATGTGCCCGATCTGCTCTCCGGCGATCCGCTGCGCCTGCAACAGATACTGACCAACCTGACCGCCAATGCCATCAAGTTCACCGAGCAGGGCAACATAGATGTGGCCATCTGCCTGCGTAAACGGATCGAAAATCAGCGGGTTCGCCTCTCCATCCAGATCCGAGATACTGGCATCGGCATGAGTCAGCAGCAGCAGCGTCAGCTGTTCCAACCCTTCAACCAGGCCGACACCTCCATCTCTCGCCGTTACGGCGGTACGGGTCTGGGTCTGGTCATCACCCAGAAGCTGGTGCAACAGATGGAGGGCACCATAGAGGTCGACTCGACGTTGGAGCAGGGATCGCTATTTACCGTGACCCTCGGCATGCGACTGGCGTCGCAACCACACGAAGAGCCAAAACCAGCCATGGAGTTGCGGGATCAGTCAGTCCTGCTGATCGAGGCCGATCCCTGGGCTCGTGCCGCCTGTGAGGCTCAACTGCAGGAGTGGCAGATGCAGGTATCCAGCGTGCCCGGTTTTGCCGAAGCGGCGGCTCTGGGTAAACCCGTGGTCACCACGCTGCTTATCGGACTCTCCTCGACACCGGATCTACGGACCCTGCAACAACAACTGGCTCAGCTGCCGATCCGTTATGCCCGACTGCTGTTTCTGCTCAACTCCCATGAGCCGCGCCTGCAGGAGCAGCTGCTGGCCCTCGGCGCCAGCCACTGCCTGAGCAAACCGGTGCCCCACAGCAAGTTGCTGGCCGCCCTGACGCTCAATCACGCAACGACACCGAACAGCCCAACAGCCGTAACCAGTCGCAGCAAGTTGCCGCTCAACGTGCTGGCCGTCGACGACAACCCGGCCAACCTGAAACTGATCACCGCAGTGCTCGGCGATCTTGTGGTCGAGGTTCACTCCTGCCAGAACGGACGCCAGGCGGTCGAGCTGGCCCAGCGGCTGGAATTCGATCTGATCTTCATGGATATCCAGATGCCGATCCTCGATGGCATCAGCGCGGCGCAAACCATCCGCCGCGAGGGGTGCAACCAGCAGACCCCCATCATAGCCGTCACCGCCCATGCCATTCCCGGTGAGCGCGAACGTCTGATGGCTCAGGGGATGGATGAGTATCTGGCCAAGCCTATCGATGAGGCACAACTGGAGAAGTTGCTGCGCCACTTCACCCAAGAATCGCCCGCCATGGCGAGACTGCCCGCCCCCGCAGGCCTCGAAGCGAGCTCGATCACCCCAGCCACTAGCCCATCGACCGCCCTGCGGGATCCGGAGCTGGCCCTGCGTCAGGCGGCCGGTAAACCGGAGCTGGCGCGCGAGATGCTCGAGTTGCTGCTGGCCTCGCTGCCGGAGACGCAAACGCTACTGGCTCAGGCCAACGAGCTGCCAGCCAGCGAGCTACAGGCCGGGATCCATAAACTGGCGGGCGGTGCAGCCTACTGCGGCATGCCATCCCTACAGGCACTCTGCCACCAACTGGAAAGCGCACTTCGCCGCGGCGAAACCGCCGATAAACTGGAGCCGGAGCTGCTGGAGTTACAAGATATGCTCGAAAGCCTGCAGCGCGAGGC